>JAWXTL010000061.1:0-8022 GCA_044433565.1 Rikenellaceae bacterium
ATACAGTTCCACCCCACTTCGTTCTATCACCCCTCTAATCGCCCTTCGTTCTTGATTTCCGAGGCGGTTCGTGGCTTTGGTGGTATTCTTCGTACTCGTCGGGGCGAAGATTTTATGCACCGCTATCACCCTATGGGCTCTTTGGCTCCTCGTGATATTACGGCTCGTTCGATTGATAATGAGTTGAAGATTAGTGGCGAGGATTATCTTTGGTTGGATATTACCCATAAAGAGCCTCAGCAGATCAGGGAGCATTTTCCGAATATCTATAACGAGTGTTTGAAACATGGGATTGATATTACTCAGCAGATGATTCCTGTTGTTCCGGCGGCTCACTATTGTTGTGGGGGTGTTGCTGTCGATGGCAATGGTGAGACCTCGATTAGGCATCTTTATGCTCTGGGCGAGACCTCTTCGACGGGGTTGCATGGTGCTAATCGTTTGGCTTCTAACTCTTTGATCGAGGCGATTGTTTATGCTGATTTGGCGGCTCTACACGCCCCTGATCAGATCGGGCGGATCGAGTATCAACAAAATATTCCGGATTGGGATATAAAAGGTACTACGCATCCCGAGGAGATGGTGCTTATCACTCAGTCCTATAAAGAGATGCAGCAGATCATGAGCTACTATGTGGGTATTGTCCGTTCTAATATTCGTTTGGAACGTGCTTTGCACCGCCTGAGTACTATATATAATGAGACCGAACACCTATATAAACGCTCGACCCTTTCGCAACAGCTTTGTGAGCTTCGCAATATGATTGCCGTGGGTTATTTGATTATCAAACAGGCGCAGCAACAGCACCAGAGTGTTGGGTTGCACTTTTCGTTGGACTACCCTCAGTAGGGCTTTGGGGGTTTGCAAAATGGGAATTATTAATCTATAAAAACTATATCAACAATGAAAAATTATCTTAAACTACACAATCCACTACTGTGGGGTATTATCGCTTGTCTATTTGGTGGTTTTTTGCTCTATTGGCGACGAGATTTTCTTGACACACTTATTATGATTATGGGGGGTATTGCCTTGGTTATGGGTATTATCCAATTTTTGTCGTTTATGTCCAAAACCAAGGGTGTCGAGAAACGTTGGAATCATTTTCCGGTGAGCATTATTGTCATGTTGGTGATTGGTGTTTTGTTGGTGGTCAATGCACATCAATGGGTCGATATATTTATTACTATTATGGGTATTGTTATGATTTTGCTTTCGTTCCCTCAGATTGGGCTGCTTATTGCTGTCAAGAAGCAGAAGGTGCAATTCTCTAATATGTTTGTTTTGTTCCCTATTTTGCAGATTTTGGCCGGTATTACTGTTATTGCCTATCCTACCAATACGGCTGATTGGTTGGTTATCTTTTGTGGTTGTTGGATTATCCTTTATGGTATTATTGAGATTACCTCTTACTTCCATTTTAATCAACAACTCAAAACTCGTAAGATAGAATAAGTTTATACTATTAAAAACACTTTAACGATATATGAAAATTGCTGTTTTTGTTCAGAGGGTGGTTTTGCGCTCACTCTTTGCTCTGTTTGCGGTGTGGTCTGTGGGCTGTACCAAGGTTGGTGGGGTGGTTGACCCAGATCAGCCTACCTCGACTGTGACCTTTGTTAGTAAGGCATCTTCGGATGTGGAATATCCTATCACTTTTTGTGCTTTGGGTGCCGATGGTGCTTTGGTCAAGTCGATAACTATTTCGGGCGAGGGCGACCAAGCCCAGATGGAACTCTCTCAGGGTGACTATATGATGGTGGCTATTGCTGGAACTTCGGGCTATGATGTTAGTGGGCTGAATACGGTCTCTAGTGTGATTAAATATCCGGGTACTGCCGCTGCTGGTGCTCTGATGATGGGTAGTGCCAATGTTACTTTGAGTGGTACTACTACGGTGAATATTACTTTGAGTTATAAGGTTGCTAAACTGTCGGTTAGTTTGGTCGATGTCCCTGGTGATGTGAGCGAGGTTAGTGTTAGCTTTTCTCCTGTTTGCGATGGGGTGAATCTCTATGGTGAATATTCAAGCGATAGTCAGATGCAGAGTGTTAGCTTGACCAAGGCGGATGATATTTGGTCTTCGGGCGAATTTTACCTTTTTGCTGGATCTCAGACTAATACTGTGTTGACTATTAATTTCACATCTACCACTTCGGGTAACGAGAGCTATGGCTTTACTATGAGTGAGGCTTTGGCTGCGGCGACTCCCTATTTGCTTACGGGAAGTTATAGTGGCGGTGTGATTGTCGAGGGTCAATTCTCTACCGAGGGTTGGAACGAGCAGCAATCTATCTCTTTTGAGTTTGGCGAGGCTGTTAGTGGAGACTCTTCGGGTGGAGATTCTTCGGATGGCGGTTCTTCGGATGGCGGTTCTTCGGACTCAGGCTCTTCGGGCGATACGTCGACCAGTGATGATTACCCTACGTATGATGTGGGGCAGGATTATGTTTTCTCGGTTAGTAGTTTACCTTCGGTTGCTACTCTTTGGAACGGCCATATTGTCTATGCTGTTGATCTGGGTGATTCGGACGATACAGCAACGATTTGGCTTCTCTCTGTCGATCAATGGTCGGAACTGGCTGCCGCTGATGCGGTTAGTACTGCCGAGGGCTACTCTGAGGGTAGCTTGATCGAGTGGGAAGTTCCTTCGGGAACTCAAGCTAGTGCTCTTCAGGTGGCGGTGCTTAGTGGTGATAATCTTGTTGCCTTCAACCAGTTGCGATCTTCGCTTGGTGGTGGAGATATTGTCGATTCGGATTCCCAAAATAGTGGCGTTTGGTTTATGTGCGAGGATGGTTCAAACACATATCGCTTCTATTCTAGCGGTCTCACGCTGGGTGATACCTCCTCTTTTATGACCTATAACTTGCTTTTGGTTCGTCCGGTGAGTGTGAAAATCGTTGATTAACCGAAAATAGTGACTCTTGTGGGGCTTAGATTTAAAAAACATTTGTTACCTTTGTGAACTTTAAAAACGAAAATTAAAATATGAAACAAGCAATTATTGACACCGTTAAGGGTGTAATGACAGTGGAGTTTTTTGAAAATGATGCTCCTAATACCGTTGATAACTTCTGTAAACTTGCCTCTTCGGGTTTTTATGATGGTTTGACTTTCCACCGTGTAATTCCTGATTTTGTTATCCAAGGGGGTTGCCCTAATGGTATTGGTAATGGGGGCCCAGGCTATCATATCAATTGCGAATTGGATGGTGATAATCAATATCATGATCGTGGCGTGTTGTCGATGGCTCATGCTGGTCGTAACACTGGTGGTTCTCAGTTCTTTATCTGCCATAGTCGTACGAATACCTCTCACTTGGATCGTCACCACACTTGCTTTGGTCGTGTGATCGAGGGTCTCGATGTTATTGATGATATTCGTGCCGGAGACAAAATAAATAGCATTACAATTAACGAACTATAATAAATTCAACGATAATGGAATTAGATGTAATAGTATCTCAGGTACTTCCTCAGGTCAAAGGTCAGAGTGCTCGTGGTGAGTGGGTTCGCCAAGAGGTGATTTTTGAATACCCAGACGATAATTATGGTCGTCGTGTTTGTGTTACTTTTTGGGGTGACAAGGCGGCACGTGCTACTGCTTTGCAGGTTGGCGAACGAGTTTTGTTGAGTGTGAATATCGAATCACGTGAGCATAATGGGCGTTGGTACACCGAGGTTCGTGCTTGGCGTGTTGATGCTCCTCGTGTGGCGGCTCCAGCACCAGCAGCTGCTCCTGCCTATGCTCAGCCTTCTTATGCACAGCCAACGGCTGCTCCTGCATATCCTTCATATTCGACTCCAACTGCGGTTCCACCTGTGGCTTCCGAGGCGACTTCGGCGGCGGCTCCTGCTTATAGTAATAGTGCCGATCAGGTTGATGATCTTCCATTCTAGTTTCTAGTGATGGATTCCTTTTATTCTCGTCTTTGTTGAGGTGTGCAATTTATACTCCTCTATCTTTACCTTTTTTATGAATGGGGTGACGATAGGGGAGTATTGCTTAATTTATAAATAGTAAAATATGATAAAGATATTTTTTGTTCTGGTTTTCGTAATTGGTTTGCTTTGTGAGATGGTGGTTTATCGTCGCTTCTTTATTCGAGCGACAAAGGCTCTTCGTCTTTGTTACTTGATTTTGGCGGTGGTTATTCCTTTGGCTGCTGGAATCTCTATGTATCTTAATTCTCGTTTGGTTAGTAGCGATTCGATGGCGGTGGCTAGTTGGGCTACTTGGCTTTTTGTTTTGAACCTCAAGATCAAGATTTTGGTCAGTTGGGTTGTTTTGGCGGAGGCGATTGCTCGTCGACGTTTTCGTTATTCGGCACATATTTCTATTTTTCTGGCTCTTTTGGCTGGTTATTTTTTGATTGGGGGTGCTACTTTTGGTCGTAATAATTTGCGTGTTGAGCAGATTGAGATCAGCAGTGATCGGATTCCTGCCTCTTTTGATGGCTATCGTATTGCTCAGTTTTCGGATACCCATTTGGGTAATCTTAGCTGGACTCATATTATGGAAGATTTGGTTTTGGCTATTAACTCTTTTGATGTGGATTTGGTTTTCCAGACGGGTGATTTGGTTAATACTCATTATCAGGAGTTGTATGAATATATTCCTATTCTTTCTCAGATTGAGAGTCGTGATGGGGTAGTTTCGGTTTTGGGTAACCATGATTTGGGCTTCTATTTGGCTCCTGATTTTTGGATTACTCCACAGCAAACTTTTGATTCGTTGCGTGCTATGCAGCGTGAGCGTTTGGGTTGGATTCTTTTGGAGAATGACTCTTTCTTCGTTCATCGTGGGGGTGATAGTATTGCTGTTGCTGGGGTTACTTACCCTAGTGATATGAATCATAATAATCGAAATGCCGATTTTGGTGGTTCGGATCTCTCTCGTGCTATGAGGGGGGTTAGCGATTCTACCTATTCGATTTTGGCGGCTCATACTCCTAAGATGTTTGACTCTATTCCTTTGGTCTCGAAGGTCGATTTGACTCTTTCGGGTCATGTTCATGCTATGCAGGCTAAGATCAAGATTGGCGATTGGCAGTGGTCTCCAGCCAAGTTTATGTATGATGAATATTCGGGATTCTATCAGCGAGATGATTATATGCTTTATATAAATGATGGTATTGGGTATGTGATCTATCCTATGCGTATTGCGGCTCAACCCGAGCTTACGATTATTACCCTTCGCCATAAAAAATAATATACCTTATGTCACAACTACTATACAGCTCAACACGCCATCAGCGTAAGGCTCATCCTCAGTGGAGTTTGAATGCGGTGATCTATGAACTTAATGTTCGTCAATTTACCGCTGAGGGCGATTTCTCTTCGGCTACGGCTCAACTTCCTCGTCTGAAGGCTTTGGGGGTCGATATTATTTGGGTTATGCCTATTTTTCCTATTGGTTTGGAGCGTCGCAAGGGGGAGTTGGGTAGCTATTATTCGATTTCGGACTATCGGGCTGTTAATCCTGAGTTTGGCGATTTTCGTGATTTTGTCACCTTTGTCGAGAGTGCTCATGCACAGGGTATGCGTGTGATCTTGGATTGGGTGGCTAATCATACTTCTCGTGATGCTGTTTGGACTCAGAGTAATCCTGAGTGGTATATGTGGGATGTCGAGAAGGGTGAATTTCTTACCCCTTTTGATTGGCATGATACTGCTAAATTGAACTATGATAACCCTTCGATGCGTGAGGCTATGATTTCGGCTTTGAAGTTTTGGATCACCGAGGCCAAGGTTGATGGTTATCGTATGGATATGGCTATGTTGGTTCCTATGGACTTTTGGTTTGATGCTATTGATGAGTTGCTTTTGGTCAATTCGGATATTTATTTCCTTGCTGAGGCGGAAGGTGCAGAGTTCCATCGTGTGGGATTCGATACAACCTACTCTTGGGAGATGCACCATTTGATTAATCGTGTGGCTCGTGGCGAGGCTAATGCCGACTCTATTTGTGAGCTTTTGATCCGTGAGGCTACTGTCTACTCTTCTAATTCGATTCGGATGAATTTTACCTCGAATCATGATGAGAATAGTTGGAATGGTTCGGAGTTTGAGCGTATGGGGTCTTATGTCTATCAGATGGCTGCACTTAGCTATATTCTTCCGGGGACTCCTTTGATCTATACGGGTCAGGAGACTGAGCTTAATCGACGATTGGAATTTTTCGAGAAGGATACTATTGAGTGGCGTGAGGGTACTTATGCTCAGGGGTTATACACCGAGCTTTCTCGATTGAAGCATGAGCATCCTGCTCTTTTGGCTGGAAATCAGGGGGGCGATTTGGTTCGTATTGATAATAGTGAGCCTTGGCGTGTGTTGAGTCTCAAGCGTAAGATTGGCGATCGCACTGTGATTGCTTTGTTTAATCTTAGCTCACATGAGGCTCGTGTTCGCTTTTGGGATTCGGATTTTTCGGGCACTTATTCTCAGATTGGCTCTTCGGATATGGCAGAGTTGTATGAGGGCGGAGAGTTCTATATCGGAGCGAATCAGTTCTTTATATACTATCGTTAAGAGGGAGGGTAGTGTAAAGAGAACATAGACCAGATAAATAAACAATGGAGATTAGAAAAACAAAAAGGGGCATAACACCCCTTTCTGATCCCATCGCATTAACGGATTTGGAAAAACACTCTAACAAAAAAATCCATATCCAATAACGACAGATTGTTAAATTAGCTTGTCACGGGTGCGAAGGTTTGCTGCCTACCTCAAGCACCAAGACTGAAGCTGATTTATTAACTAACAAAACACGTGCCAGAGTGGGCTGCGTGTAAAACTTTTTTTATGAAATTTATGGAATACAAAGAAAAATTTGCCAACTTTACTCAGCTTATCAATCGAGCAGTTCGCAAATATGGAGATCAAGATGCCCTTCGCATTCGCAAGGGGGCTGGTTTTAGGAGTATTAGCTTTTCGACACTCGCTGGTCATACTTTTGATTTGGCTGCTTCGTTGACCCATCGTGGTTATACCGAGGGGGCTAAGTTGGCTGTTTTGGGTGAGAATTCTTATGGTTGGATACTTTCTTATTTGGGTACTGTGGTCACTGGGGCTACTATTGTTCCTTTGGATAAGGAGCTTTCGGACTCTGAGATTCAGGGGTTGGTTGAGCAATCTGGCGTTTCGGCTATTTTTTGTTCGGAGGATTATATGGATGTTTTTGAGGGCTATGACCTGAAGATTCCTATGTTTGTGATTGGCTCTACTGAGCTTCACGTGGGGGCTACTCCCATTGAAGAACTGGTTGCCCAGGGGGCTTCTTTGCGTGAGAGCGATCCTTGTTATGGTCAGGGCGAGACAACTTCGGATAAGGTTTCGACAATAGTTTTCACCTCGGGGACTACGGGATTTAGCAAGGGGGTTATGTTGACTCGCTCTAATTTGTTGTCGAATGTTCAGATCTGCTTTGAGTTGGCACCTCTTTCGGGGACTAACTTTACGGTTTTGCCTTTTAACCATACCTATGAGCTGACTCTTGGGGTTCTTTATAGTATGCTGCATCAGGGTATTGCTTTGGCTTTGAACAATAGCGTTAAGAATTTTGCTCAGAATATGAAGATGTTTAAGCCCGATACTATGCTGATTGTTCCTTTGATTGCCGAGAATATGATGAAGAATGTTTGGGCTACTATCGAGCAGCAGGGCAAAATGGGGAAGGTTCGCTTTGCTATGAAGCTAGGACGTTTCTTGCATAGCATTGGTATTGATGTTCGTCGCAGACTTTTTGCTCCGATTCATGAGGCTTTTGGTGGTCAGCTAAAGGATATTTTTGTGGGCGGTGCTCACATGAATGCTTCGGTTGCCAAGGATTTCCATGATATTGGGATCAATGTCAATATTGGTTATGGTATTACCGAATGTTCTCCTTTGATTGGCGGTAATGTTATGCACAAACGTGGGATGTATCACTCTTGTGGTTTTGCTGTTCCTTATACTGAGCTTATTTTGGATAACCCAAATGAGGAGGGCGATGGTGAGATCCTCGCTCGTGGGCCTAGCG
>JAWXTL010000062.1:0-7947 GCA_044433565.1 Rikenellaceae bacterium
TACCATTAATCATATCGACACGGCTAACAATAGCACGAACAGGATCACCATTGCGGAAGAAATCCGAAGGAATCTGCTCGGTCTTAGGAAGCAACAACTCACGCTCTTGGTCATCAATAATCAAAGCCTCTTTTTTCCAAACCTGATAAAGATCACCAGTGACCAACTCACCAATACGCTCAGAGTATTGAGCAAAGATATTCGCTTTTTCGAGCTCAAGGATCTTGCCACGAAGGTTCTGACCAATAGCCAAAACAGCACGACGAGGGAACGATTCCATTTTCACCTCTTCGGCAACCTCCTCACCCTCTTCATAGGTAGGGTCAATCAATTTCGCTTCGCTCAAAGTGATCTCTAGGTTAGCATCCTCTAGCTCATCATCGGCAACCACAGTTCTGTTGCGCCAGATCTCAAGATCACCACGCTCAACATTAACAATTACGTCGAAGTTATCATCTGTGCCATAAGTTTTGTCTAGCACGTTACGAAAGACCTCCTCTAGCACACCCATCATAGTGGCACGGTCGATATTCTTGAGTTCTTTAAACTCTTCAAATGTACTGGTTAAGTTCATCTAATTCTATGTATATTATTATTTTATTATTTTTCTTTAGGGTTGGTGGCGGTTATCGGATCTCTAGCAGTTCACAGATTGATTTCACCTGATCGAGATTAATCGTCTCTTGTTTTTCTACCTCCACTTTTTTCTTTTTGTTTTCTGCGAGTTCTTTGACTTTATACATCACGGTTATTTCGCCTTGGAACTTCTGCTGGACTTGGGCACCGACCAGCTGTGCTTTTAGTTTTCGACCATCATTGAATAGCACTTCGACCATACGGTCAACAATTTTCTCAAATTGGCGACTATCACTCAAGGGCGTTCCTATTCCCGACGAGAATAGCGTTAGCGAGAAATCGGGATATTTTTCATCCAATATTTTTTCGATCTCTTTGCTTAGTGTGGCACAATCATCAAGGGTTAGTCTTCTTTGACCATCTACTGTGATTTCTATATCGTTACTTGGGGTTGTTTTGACCTCGGTAACAAACAGTTTTGTTTTTTGCGCCAATGGTTCGGCTATTGCAAATATTTCGTCTTTGGTTATCATTTAGTTTTCTGACTCTCAGGTTATTATGCAATAGAGGGGACATACTGCCCCCTCTATCTACGTCACAAAGGTATAAATTTTCTTTTGATAAAGCAAATCATTTATTTTATAATTGCTTGATTTATACCATTATTGCTATTTTATTTTGGTTTCTGTGTTTGGTTGTGGGGAGTCAGAGGAAAACGGTTCAATTGCGATAGCGGAGATTTGCCTTCTTAACAGAAGGCAAATCTCTACGGGGCGGTCGGCTCCCACGGGATCCCTGCACTACTAAAGTAGCACATGACCCAGCAAGAGTCCCAGAAAAGACCCAGATGTCCCAGAACAATCAACATCTTCTAGAGCAAAATGGTTCAATTGCGATAGCGGAGATTTGCCTTCTTAACAGAAGGCAAATCTCTACGGGGCGGACGGCTCCCCCGTCGGGAGCCCCGTACTACCAAAGTAGCACGTGTCACACCGACAGCCGTCCGAGAACAATCCATTTCTTCTAAAGTAAATTAGTAAGACTGCGACAACCCCCTATCGAGAATGATTAAACCCCCGCTGCCGTTTATGCCCCCTATCCCATGCGATCTTACTCTGCGTAGGGTATTCCAACTCCTCCAACTCCTTGACATTGACACGTATAGCATCCAAAAGCAAATCAGCAAGGTCAACCCCCATCCCCTGACGTGCAACAATACGCATCACAACAATATCTTCGAGCGACTCAGGAAGTGTATAAGAGGGAACCTGCCATCCTCCCTCACGCAATCTATCCGAAAGGTCATAAAGTGTCCATTTGCGTTTGTGATCTGCTTTGAGCTTCCAAATAAACAGAGGATTGGGATTGGCCATACTAATAAATTCAAAGATCTCCATCTGCTCCAACCTCTCACGCAAATAGTGACAAACGTTTATCGAATTTTCTTGAACCTTCTCGTACCCGCTACGCCCCAAACGCAAGAATTGATAGTATTGAGCCAAAACCTGATTGCCAGGACGAGAGAAATTAATCGAAATACTTGGAATCTCACTGCCAAGATAATTAACCGAGAAATTCATCTGCTCGGGAAGATATTTTGCCCCTCGCCAAACGACCCAACCCACACCAGGATAGACCAATCCGAATTTATGCCCCGAAACACTGATCGAATAGACCCACTTCAAACGGAAATCCCACTCCAGCTCAGGCTGTGTAAAAGGAAGAATAAATCCGCCAGTGGCTGCATCAACATGAATCGGGATCTCTAGCTCGTTTTGCTTATTGAAAATTTCGAGAGCATCGTTTATCGCTTTCACATCGTCATTGAGCCCCGTTTGAGTTACCCCCTGAATCGCCACCACCATAATGGTATGTTCGTCACAACGCTCTATTGCATCTTGTGCATTGAGCGTAATATTCTCTTGGGTTATGGGAACAAAACGCATTTCGACATCCCAATAGACCGAGAATTTCTCCCATACCACCTGAAAAGCGGTTGAGATCACCATATTTGGATGTTGCGTATCTTTGCCTTGCTCTCGGCGATGTTGTTGCCAACGCTTCAGTGCAGCAATACCCCCCAACATACAAGCCTCCGACGAACCAACAGTCGAAGTTCCCATACAGTAGTTACGTCCATCTGCTTCGGGCGAGTGCCACAGGTCAGCGATAATATTCACGCACCGTCTTTCGATTTCGGCTGTTTGAGGATACTCAGTTTTGTCGATCATATTTTTGTCCATATTCTCGGTCATAATTTTCCTTGCCATGGGATCCATCCATGTCGCCACGAAGGTTGCCATATTTAGGCGAGAATTACCATCAAGCATTGCTTCATCGTGGACAATTTGATATGCACTCTCTTTGGAGATTGAGCCTAGTGGCAATTGGAATTTTGGTGCTACTTGGGCTTGGGTTTGACTTCCAAAAATTGGGGTCACTTGGGATTCTACTTTAATCATTGTTTCTCTGGTTTTTAGGTTAATATATCGTTTCTACTACTTTGCTAAAAGTATGCCAAAGTTCCAGCAGCTAGTCTTTGGCACAAGAAAAACCAGAGGTTGTACAGATGATCGGGTCATAAGCAAAAAAAACAGTCAGAGAATAAATTCTCCAACTGTATATGATTTATACGCTTGTATTATCTGTGGCAGAGGAATTTCCGTCGTGGAAATTCAGCAGGGCAGATGCTCCTCTTGCTGAGTATTTGGGGGAGTAAAGTAGCACATGACCCAGCAAACGTCCCAGAAAATACCCGAGTGTCCCAGAACAATCAATCTCTTCTAGGATAAAATGGTTCAATTGCGATAGCGGAGATTTGCCTTCGACAGAAGGGAAATTTCTACGGGGCGGACGGCTCCCCCCGTCGGGAGCCCCGTACTATTTCATAGCACGTGTCACACCGACAGCCGTCCGAGAACAAACCATCTCTTTACGAATAGTAGCCCCAACAGGACTCGAACCTGTATCTGAAGTTTAGGAAACTTCCGTTCTATCCCTTGAACTATGAGGCCCCAAAACCTTGCTATTTTGAATAAGAAGCTACTCGCTCCGCTCCATCATAAGCCCACTTAATGTGAAGTGCACCCCAAGTATAACCACCACCAAAAGCTGCCAAAATCAAATTGTCACCCTTCTTCAACTCACCCTCATAGTCCATCAAACACAAAGGCAAAGTAGCAGCAGTAGTATTGCCATAACGATGAATATTAACCATACACTTCTCAGCCGGTAGTCCCATACGTCGAGCAACAGCATCAATAATACGCATATTTGCCTGATGAGGAACCAAATATCGTACATCCTCCGAGGTCAAACCACTACGCTCCATAACATGAACCGCAACATCAGCCATATTGGCCACAGCCGCCTTAAACACAGGCTGACCCTCTTGGTGAACAAAATGCCACTTGCGATCGACAGTCTCATGCGAAGAAGGATAAGCCGATCCACCTGCCTTGAGATGCAAATGTGCAGCACCACCACCATCAGAATGCAACTCAGCATCAATCAAACCCACACCATCATCAGATGGCTCCAACAATACCGCCGCAGCACCATCACCAAAAATAGGACAAGTAGAACGATCAGTATAGTCAATAATAGAAGACATCTTATCGGCACCCACCACAATCACTCGTTTGTGTGTGCCACTCTCAATAAAACGTGCCGCCGTATTCAAAGCAAAAAGAAATCCGCTACAAGCGGCCGACATATCAAAAGCATAAAGCTTATTAAGACCCGCCTTATAAGCAATAAGATTAGCTGTACTAGGAAACAACATATCAGGAGTTACAGTAGCACAAATCAAAAGCTCAATAGAATCAGGGTCAACCCCCGTCTTCTCAAGAAGATCCTGCACCGCCAAATGTCCCATAACCGAACTTCCTTTGCCCTCACCCTTGAGAATATGACGTGTCTTAATCCCAATTCGAGACATAATCCACTCATCCGAAGTGTCGACCATACGTGACAACTCTTCATTATTCAGTATATAATCAGGAAGATAACCCCCAACGCCCGTAATGGCTGCTGTAATCTTTTTCATACGAAATTTACTCTTTGTTTAATTTAGCGCATCTCTCAGATGTTCCGAAAGATTCGCAAGAATAGTGTTCTGCGTGGAGATCAACATATTCTCGATAGCTCTTTGCGAGGAGCGTCCATGACCAATAATCACAGAGCTATTGATACCCAAAACTGGAGTACCACCCACAAATTCATAATTTAATTTATCAATCCATTCGTGCTCCAGCCCACTCTTTTTCAAAATGGTATAGACCCCTTCGATCTCTTTGAGCACTGTGTTACCCGAAAATCCATCGCACACCACAACATCGGCCACCGAACAATCAAACAGATGGTTCGCTTCGACGTTGCCCACAAAATTGATATTTTTATTCTCTGTTAATAATTGGTGAGTTGCCTTGGTCAGTTGATTACCTTTTTTTGACTCTTCGCCTATATTGAGAAGTGCCACACGTGGTCGATCAACGCCAATAACCCACTGAGCATAGAGGCTACCAATAGTACCATATTGGTTAAGCTGCTCTGGCTTACAATCTACATTAAGCCCTGCATCAAGCAGAATCATTGGCTTGTCACCCACGGTTGCAATCGGAGTACAGATCGTAGGACGAGAAACCCCCTCGACAGCACCAATAACAATCATCGAACCGACCATCATAGCCCCTGTCGACCCTGCACTAGCAAAGCCGTCGATTAGACCCGCTTTAAGGTGCTTGAAGCCCACCACAATCGAAGAGTCGCTCTTCGAGGCAAAAGCCTTGGCTGGGTGCTCTCCCATTTCAATTACCTGAGTGGTATGCACAATCTCCAGACGGGGATCGCTATAACCATTCAGATATTTCTCAATCTCTTGTTGATCGCCAAAAAGGACAATCTTTGAATCTTCACGTAGTCGAGGCAGTGTGCTTATAGCCCCATAAACTGCTACCTCAGGTGCAAAATCGCCACCCATTGCATCTAGTCCAATTTTAACCATAGATTTAAGCTAATGAAGTTTAAAATTCTTTGTGAGAGACAATTATGCTATCTCTCTCTAGCATATACACAAGAACGAACCTACAACCATACCTATGAGAGAACGTGTCTCTTTAAGTGCACAGGTCAAAGCCCTCTTGTCAAAATATTTCAATTTCGATAACTATTCTCTTTTCTTTTGTGGATTACGACTCCTTTGATTGGGCAACTACTGCCTCCCAACCCCTTGGGGATCGCCTACCAACGATAGCTATCAAATAAGTTCATTTCAAAATAAAAATCAAAAAAAGGGGTTCTATAACCTTGGTTTTCAAGTGCAACCCCTTTTCCATATCTTATTTTAACCTTAAACTTGATCTGCCCACGATCGCTAATCGAGAGCCAAACTCACAGAATTACTCTTGAGTAGCAGTTGTTTGTTTGCCACGGTAGAAGCCACACTCAGGGCATACACGGTGCAATAGAGTTGGAGCTGAACAGTTTGAACAAGTTGAAACAGTAGGAACTACTGCTTTGTAGTGAGTGCGACGTTTGTCACGACGAGTTGAGCTGATTCGGTGTTTAGGATGTGCCATTTGACTATTTAGTTTTTATTGTTTTTGTTATTACTCTTCTTGGTTATCTTGGCTGATGAATCTGACCACATCTGGGTTGCACTGCGAAATATCTGTGTGCATCCTAGCCACGGGCAAAGACAACATTATTGTTTCGTACACATAATGAGCGAGATCTACTCTCTCATCTGCTCGGTTGATATACATTATATCAGCCTCATTGCTTTGCTCTTCGTAGTCACTGATTCTGATCACCAATTGTGCATGGCACTGTATCGGAATAAGCACTGGATCTAGGCAGCGATCGCACGCCACGGTCAACGACCCCTCGAAGTCAAAGTCAACCTCTGCATAATTATGATATTTGACCACAACTATTTCACCTTTGACAGCTGCATCGTCCACTTCCGACTCCTCAACAGAGCGAAAAATAGCACCATCAACATCAAAGATTTGACTATGTTCACCGCTTTCAAGCGACTGATAATCAAGTATGTAATCGTTAAAAAACTCCATAATTATACACAAAAGTTACCGCAAAGCTAACAAAAATTTTATAATCCACCAAGTTTTATTACCGCAAAGCTAATTTACCAACTCTCAACGAAGTAGTGCAGCGCATCTTCGACCTCTATTCTGGGCTTTTAATATAACGATAAATTTAGTGCTAAAATTTTATAATCCAATTTCTTTTTTGTACCTTTGACACGAATTATTAAGAGCAATTGTTAGCAAAATAACAATATGCGCCCTCGGGCAATAATTCATCCAAACTATGAGTTAATAATTACATAAACCCCAACACCAAAAAAACCAAATGAACACACCGCAGAACCTAAAATACTCTAAGGATCACGAATGGGTGAGCCTCGAAGGAGAAATTGCCACAATCGGTATCACCGACTTTGCTCAAAGCCAACTGGGAGATATTGTTTTTGTGGATGTTGCCACGATTGATGAAACCCTAGAGCGTGATGAGGTGTTTGGTACGATCGAAGCGGTCAAGACTGTCTCGGATGCTTTTATGCCACTATCGGGAGAGGTGATAGAGTTTAACGAGGCTCTGAACGATGCCCCAGAGAAGGTCAACCAAGATCCGTACGGCGAGGGTTGGATGGTCAAGGTCAAAGTTAGCGACCCAACACAAATGGAAGATTTGCTATCGGCCGATCAATACCAAGAGATAATAGGATAAAACAAAAACCAAATATATAATTAAACAAACAAAAATGAAAGTAACTGTAGTAGGCGCTGGTAACGTAGGCGCAACTTGTGCGAATGTTCTCGCAGCTCGTGAAGTATGTTCTGAAGTAGTATTGCTAGACATCAAAGAGGGATTTGCCGAAGGTAAAATCCTTGACACTTACCAATGTGCAACTCTTATGGATTTTGACACCAATATCACTGGTGTAACTAATGATTATAGTGCAACTGCTGATTCGGATGTAGTTGTTATCACCTCTGGTCTTCCTCGCAAACCGGGTATGACTCGTGAGGAGCTTATTGGCACTAACGCTGGTATCGTTAAGAGTGTATCTGAGAACATCCTTAAATACTCTCCTAAAGCGATCATCATCATCGTATCGAACCCAATGGACCCTATGACTTACCTTGCGCTTAAAGCTACTGGTCTTCCTAAGAACCAAGTATTTGGTATGGGTGGTGCTCTTGACTCGGCTCGTTTCAAATGCTATTTGGCGAAGGCTCTTAACCTAAATATCAATGATATTGATGGTATGGTTATTGGTGGTCATGGTGACACTACTATGATTCCTTTGGTAATGTGGGATTACACCTGCGCAGGTTTTGCGGT
>JAWXTL010000063.1:0-7937 GCA_044433565.1 Rikenellaceae bacterium
ATCAGATAGATGCCATGTTTTTCGACCACCTCTTGCAAACGCAACAACTCCTCTTGGGTATAGAGATACCCCGTGGGATTGTTAGGATTACAGATCATGATCGCCTTGGTACGGGGGGTTATCTTCTTTTCGATCTCTTGGATCGAAGGCAACGAAAAACCATCTTCGATATAAGTGGCAACAGGCACAATTTCGGCACCCACTTCGGTGGCAAAGCTATTATAATTGGCATAATAAGGTTCGGGGATAATTATCTCGTCGTCCTGATCGCAAGTGGCCATAATCGTAAAAATAATTGCTTCCGATCCGCCGGTGGTAACAATTATATCTTCGGGCAAAATATTTCGTGTAGCAGTAGAATAAAAATCGGCTAATGCCTCACGATAAGAGAGATTTCCGGCCGAATGAGTATATGCTATGATCTTGGTATCTATGTTCTTGACCGCCTCAAGCGCACATTCTGGAGTTTGAATATCGGGTTGACCGATGTTCAGGTGATATACCTTAACTCCCTCTTTTTTAGCATTTTCCGAAAACGGAACCAGTTTCCTTATCGGAGATGCAGGGAGCGTTTCTCCCTTTTTTGATAGCTTTAACATAATTTGTTTCACTTGATATTATGATACAAAGTTATAAATTTATAACTTTGTGGAAAATATAAAATTATGAAAATGTTTTCTTGGGTTCCAAATTTCCTTACTATTTGCAATCTTCTTTGCGGTGTGATGGCTATTTTTAGCATCTTTTATGGTGATTTTACTTTGGCTTTTTGGTTGATTATTTGCGGTGCTATTTTCGATTTTTTCGATGGTTTTGCGGCTCGTATGCTTCGGGCTTATTCCGAGATTGGCAAACAGTTAGATTCTCTTTCTGATATGGTAAGTTTTGGGGTTGCGCCTTCTGTTTTGGTGGTACATCTTCTGGGGGGGTGGCTTGTTCAGTTGGGTTATCCTTCGGTGATCTCCTACTTGGGATTATCTTTGGCGGCTTTTGGGGCTTTGCGCTTGGCGAAGTTCAATGTTGACACTCGTCAGAGCGATCAGTTTATTGGGATTCCTACTCCTGCTATGTCGCTGTTTTTCTTTTCGTATGCTATGACTATTCTCTCATGCCAAGAGATTTCACCTCTCACAGGGCTTTTGCTTACGGGCGGATTGGTCGTATTGTTCTCAGCATTGATGGTTTGCGAGATCCCTTTCTTTTCGTTCAAATTCAGGAGTTTTGGATTTGGAGCGAACGCCCTGCGCTATATCTTTGCTCTGGGAAGCCTAGTGGCTATTATCCTAGGAGGGTATAGCTCCTTGGCAATTATTATCTCGGCATATATTGTAATATCACTTGTGCAAAGAGTGGTCTGCTCAAAAAAATAAATAAAAACCTAACTTAAATATAAATTCATTTAGAATGAAACGCTTATTCATCCCTCTCATGTCACTTCTTTTGGTGGTGGGTTGCAACTCAAACCTCGAACCTAAGAAGGTGTCTCTAATTCCTCAACCTGTCAAACTTGATGTAAAAGCACAAGGAACTTATATCCTCGAACCCAAAGCGACGATTGCCTATCAAGACGATGCGCTCAAAGATGTGGCTACCTATATGGCCGAGAATATCAAAAAGATGACCTCGCTAGATCTTACGGTTGCCTATGCCGACAAAGGAGATATAACGCTGACCACCAATCTCGCAAACGAAAAGGCTGAGGCCTATACCATGAAGGTATCCCAAGGGGGTATCGAGATCAATGGAGCCGCAGCAGCTGGTATTATAATGGCTACCTCGACCCTCCAACAGTTGATCCCAGAGCATTGCCCACAAGGTGCTGCCGTACCGTATGTCGAGATCGAAGATTATCCACGCTTCGACTATCGTGGAGTGCACCTCGATGTTAGCCGTCACTTCTATACCAAGGAGCAAGTGAAGGATCTTCTGGATCTTATGGCTCGTTACAAACTAAACAAATTCCACTGGCATTTGACCGACGACCAAGGATGGCGTATCGAAATCAAACAATATCCTATGTTGGTTGATAGTGGAGCTTATCGCCGCTTCAATAATCACGATCGTGAATGTCAACTCTATGCCAAAACTCAACAGGAGGACTCTTATATTATTCCCGAGGAGTTGATGAAGATCAATGGTCGAGATACACTCTATGGCGGTTATTACACCCAAGATGATATTCGTGAGGTGGTGGCTTATGCTGCACAACGCAATATCGACGTGTTGCCCGAAATAGATATGCCAGGTCACCTAATGGGAGCAATCATGGGCTATCCATATATCTCATGTCTGGGCAAAGCGCAATGGGGAGCATCATTCTCCGATCCTCTGTGTGTGGGTAATGACCAAGCACTAGAGTTTGTCAAAAATATCTACACCGAAGTGGCAGGGCTTTTCCCATACGAATATATGCACCTGGGGGCTGACGAAGTAGAGAAAACCCGATGGAAAGCCTGTGAGAAGTGCCAAGCAAGAATGAAAGCCGAAGGACTAACCACCGAAGAGGAACTTCAAGCATGGTTCGTACACGATATGGAAAAACACTTCAACTCATTGGGCAAAAAACTAATGGGTTGGGACGAAATCATAGAGGGAGGATTGTCCGAGACCGCAACAATAATGTGGTGGCGTAACTGGGCACCCGATGCAGTGCCTCAAGCAACATCATCGGGCAACAAAGTGGTAATGTCACCATGTTTCGAGATGTACTTCGACCTAGGTGAGGGCCCAAAAACCCTAAGATCATGCTATGAGTTCGACCCAGTATTGCCAAAACTCGACGAGCAACAAGCCCAACACATCCTAGGAGTACAAGGAAATATCTGGTGCGAGAGAATCCCAACCGTTTCACGTATGCACCATCAATCATTCCCACGTATGTTGGCACTAGCCGAAACAGGATGGTCGCAGAAAGAGACCAAAGATTGGGATAGCTTCTTCGATAGATTTATAGCCGAGGCTGATTTTCTCGATGCAAAAGATATCAATTATAGAATACCAAATATCACAGGATTCGAGAATGTCAATGTATTCACCGACTCAATACGCATAGAGCTAGAGAATCCACTGCCAAATATCGCAATCCGATATACCACCGATGGCTCAATCCCAACGATCAACTCGGAGCTATACACCCAGCCAATAACCCTCAGAGAGTCGACCGAATTTGCATTCAGGGGTTTCCGCCCGAATGGTACAACAGGCGAAACATTCCGTGCCTCATATCGCAAAGAGAACTATATGCTCTCTAGGGATGTCAACCCAACAGGTGATGGTATGCAGGTGAAATGGTACAACTACAAAGGAGTCAAAAAAGAGAAACAGTGCCACCTGATAAACAAAGAAGGAACACTAG
The DNA here is from genome assembly GCA_044433565.1 of Rikenellaceae bacterium. Classification (GTDB taxonomy): domain Bacteria; phylum Bacteroidota; class Bacteroidia; order Bacteroidales; family Rikenellaceae; genus Mucinivorans. Next base: position 3,356 of record JAWXTL010000063.1, read on the forward strand.
AGCGTACCTATGTAATAGATAGTATGGTGATGGGCAAAGAGATCAAAGGCTACATGGGGGTAATAGCCACTGGCTATATCGACATAGCCGAAGATGGGATCTATAAATTTGCCCTGACCTGTAACGGAGGTGCAACAATGAGCATCGACGATACGTTCCTAATTGACAACGACGGAACACACGGTGAGGTGAAAGTGACAGCCCAAAAAGCACTAGCCAAAGGATGGCACAAAATAGAAGTGCGCTATTTCTCGGTCAACAACGGAGGAAGCGTACGCCTAGAGATGGACGGAAAACTAATAGACGAATATAAGCACTAGGATTCCGCCTTCTAAGGACGGTATTCGGGTTTACGGGGCTCCCGATGGGGGGAGCCGTCCGCCCCGTAGAGATTTTACCTTGCGGCAAAATCTCTGCTACCGCATTCTCAATATTATCATTCCCGAAGATGTTGATTGTTCTGGGACGCTCGGGTATTTTCTGGGACTTGCTGGGTCATGTGCTACTTTAGTAGTGTAGGGCTCCATTGGGGGGAGAGCCCTTCCCGTAGAGATTTTAAATCTCTGCTATCGCAATTGAAAATTCCTAGAAGAAATCAAAGATATTGCCCTATCTCGATCCCTATCCAATTGATCCCGCAACTCATCTAAAGAACCAAAATGCAACTCCTCACGCAACTTCTCGACCAAACAAAAAGAGATATGCCGACCATATAGATCGCCCGAAAAATCCAAAATATAAACCTCTGCCTTGACCCGAGAACCAAAACCACCCTCGACACTAGGACGCTCACCAATATTAACCAAAGCCCAATATCCCAATAAGTCACCCCCCATACAAGCCAAATAAACACCCCGAACGCCCTCGAAAGTCTCATTCAACTCAATATTGGCAGTGGGAAATCCCAACTCCCGACCCAAACGACGACCCGAAACAACAAGCCCCGAAATCTCTCTATCTGAAAAAAAATCTGACATAATCGACAAAGATAGAATTTTTTTTTGTACCTTAGCATTTGAGTAATTAATTTTGTATCAACAGACAACATACCCCTCAAAGTGGCACAACAAAATAGACCCAATAGAAAAATGTTCTACTCAATGGGTGAGGTCAGCGAAATGTTCGACCTCCCACCTTCGACTATACGGTTTTGGGAGACACGCTTCAAGGAGCTTTCGCCACGCAAAAGTGCCAAAGGTAATCGCCAGTTTACATCGTCGGATATTGAGAAGATAAAGATGATCCACAATCTGGTCAAAGAGCGTGGGATGACCATCGAAGGGGCGCAACAAGCCCTCAAAGAGCAGCGGACAATCCTTAGGACTAATCTCCCGACTATCGAACTGTTGCAAGAGGTTCGTTCGCAGTTGGTTGCCCTCAGAGAACATATTGAGGCAGTAGCGGCAACGCAAGAGGAGTCAGATGAACTGGAGGTGATAGTTATTCAAGAGAACTTTAGCCCCGAAGTAGAAGAGGCGAACCACGAGGAGACCACTCCAAAGAAAACAATTGTTCAACATACACTTTTTGATTTGGCAGAATATACAATCAACGAAGAGAATATAGAAGAAGAGATAGATAATGATACAAATTGGTGAAATAGTTGCCTCGATCGAAGAGGTTGCACCACTCTCGCTCCAAGAGTCTTGGGATAATTGTGGTATGCAGGTGTGTGGTGCCCACCTCAGCCAAACCATCGACTCGGTGGTTGTGGCTCTTGATCCCACGATGGAGGTGTTGCAAAAAGCGATCGAGATTGGCTCGAAAATGGTTATTACTCATCATCCATTGATGCTCAATGGCATTCGCTCGGTCACCCGATCGACCCCAACAGGCGAGATTGTTATCGAGGCTTTGCATCATGGCATAACCATATATAGTTCGCATACGGCGTTCGATTCGGCAGAGGGAGGGATTAATGATTATTTGGCAAAGAGTTTGCAGCTGAGCAACATTGAACTGCTCGATGCGGGAGGTCTGGGGAGAGTGGGCGATCTACGATGCCCTATGCAGGTTGGCGACTTTGCTCGGCTGCTAAAAGAGAAATTCGCATTGCCAACAATTCGCACCAATGCCACGATAGATGATAAAGTCTTTCGGGTTGCACTATGCGGAGGTTCTGGGGGTTCGCTAATCTCACAAGCAATTGCTTCGGGAGCCGACACATACCTATGCGGAGACCTGAAATACCACAATTTCGATACCCACGGAGGGCTAAAATTGTTTGATATAGGTCATTTTGAGTCAGAAAATCAATTTATATCGCTAATTAGTGATATTATTTCAAAAAAATTTCCTAACTTTGCAGTTCATACCATGAATTCAAATTACACAACATTTCTATAAAGAGATATGGCAACTAAAGCAGCACACGCCACAGAGGCACAAGAACTTTCAATCGACAAGAAAATCGAAGCTCTCTACCAACTTCAACTAATAGATAGCCAAATTGATGCGATTAACCATATCAAAGGAGAACTACCACTTGAGGTTGCTGACCTAGAAGACGAAGTGGCAGGTTTTGGCTCACGAATCCAATCTCTAACTCAAGAGATCGACGGACTAAACCAAAAAACCAAACACAGTAAAGAAGATATTGAAAAATCTAACTCGCTGATTGCAAGATATACCGAGCAACAAAAAGAAGTTCGTAATAACCGTGAATATGAATCTCTTAACAAAGAGCTAGAATATCAACTATTGGAAATTGAACTGTCAGAGAAACACATCAAAGAGTTCTCGGCAGAATCAAAAGCCAAGAAAAAACAGATCGAAGAGATCAAAGTGTCGCTAGAACATCGCAAAGCCGACCTAGGTGTGAAACAAGAAGAACTCAATAATATTGAGTCTGAGACCTCGAAAGAGATCGAAACCCTAACCGAGAAATCAGAAGCTATTGCCTCTGTGATCGACGATAGACTACTTACTGCTTACCACCGCATCCGTCATAATGTCAGAAACGGTTTGGCAGTTGTGACAGTCGAGCGTAATGCCTGTGGAGGTTGCTTCAACCGCATCCCACCACAACGCCAATTGGATATTCGTATGAACAAGAAAATCATTGTTTGCGAGTACTGTGGACGTATTTTGGTTCCATCGACCGAGGAGATGCTCTAGGTGAGCACTCCATGGGTCAGCCCCAAGGAATAACCGCTCCAGATAAGAAGAAAAAAGGTGACATTGTGTCACGTTTCAGTGAAATGGTATATGATTTGTACATTTCATAAACAGAATACTAATCTAAAGAGAAACTATATTGATTGTAAATCTACACTAAAAAGCGCATAGCAGCTACTAACCCTCACAGCCCCAAAACTCAGTTACGAATGGACTAGCGAGGGAGAACGCATCTTACTATCGAAACGACGATGAATAAGATACGCACGGGTGAGGTGTTGTGTTACATTAAGTAATAATTAAAAACAATCAATATAATGAAAAGAGAAGCTATAATCAACGACTCAGATCTAATCGTTTCGTACATCCACAATTCGGATCAAGACTCTATTAACACTCTTCTTGAGCGTCATCGTTCGAGAGTGTATGGCTACATTCTCACTATGGTAAAAGACCCTGCTACGGCAGAGGATATTACTCAGGATACTTTTGTCAAAGCAGTATCGACTATCGACCGAGGCAAATACAACGAGAGTGGTAAATTTATCTCTTGGATGTTGCGTATTGCTCATAATATGGTGGTCGATCACTTCCGTGCATCTAAGAATGTTACTGTAACCAATGACGATGTTGGTTATGATATTATTGCCCATTCGGGTATTTCGACTGCATCTATCGAGACAGAGATTATTACCGATCAGGTTGCCGAGCAGGTTCGCAATTTGGTTAGTTGCCTTCCTGATGAGCAGCGTGAGGTTGTTGAGTTGCGACATTTTAAGGATTTGAGTTTCAAGGAGATTGCCGATCAGACGGGTGTAAGTATCAATACGGCTTTGGGTCGTATGCGCTATGCTTTGATTAATATGCGCAAGATTGTTGATGACAAGCAGCTATCGTTGGTATAAAGTTTTTTCGACATTTTTGCTCGAAAAGTTTGGAAGTATAGAAATTTTCATTACCTTTGTACCCGTAATCAAGCAGAGGTGGTGACGCTAAGGCAAGGTTCAGAAAAATTCCTCAATAGCTCAGTTGGTTAGAGCATCTGACTGTTAATCAGAGGGTCCTAGGTTCAAGTCCTAGTTGAGGAGCTCGAGAGAAGATAGTAACTACGGTTATTATCTTCTCTTTTTTTTATTCTTATTTTACTTCCCGTTCGGAATTGATTCTGGATCATGCGCAAAGACTGGATCAGGATCATGCGCAAAGACTGGATCATCCCCGAAGATATGGAATGTTCTCGGACGCTCGGATGACCTGTGCTTCGTTAGAAGTGCAGGGCTCCCGTGGGGGAGCGTCCGCCCTGCTGACTTTTCTGGCGAAAAGTCTGGCTACTGCATTCTCAATATCATCATCCCCGAAGATATGGAATGTTCTCGGACGCTACGGGTGACCTGTGCTATGAAATAGTGCAGGGCTCCCGTGGGGGGAGCGTCCGCCCTGCTGACTTTTCTGGCGAAAAGTCTGG
>JAWXTL010000064.1:0-7872 GCA_044433565.1 Rikenellaceae bacterium
TTGTTACGATGGTCATTCTCACCATTCGATACTCGATCTGCCACGGATTTCGGAGCATTCGATCGTGGTGGACTCTATTAGCAAACGTTACTCGATGTGTGGAGCACGTATTGGAGCTATAATCTCAAAAAACAAACGTGTGATCGACGCTGCACTTCGCATGGGTCAAGCACGTCTTTGTGCGCCATACTTGGGACAAGTAGCGGCCGAAGCTGCAACCCGATCGACCCCTCGATCGTATTTCGAGGATGTTAAGAATGAGTATATCGCTCGTCGCAACTTTACGGTCGAATCACTCAACCAGATGGAAGGGGTGGTCTGCCCTATGCCTCATGGTGCATTCTATTGTATAGCCAAGCTACCAGTAGACAATGCCGAAAGATTCTCGCAATGGTTGCTAGAGGAGTATAATTTCGAGCGATCAACCGTGATGTTAGCCCCTGCACAAGGATTCTATCACGACCCCATCAACTCTCCGCAAAATCAAGTGCGAATAGCATACGTACTAAATCTCGACGACCTGAAGGTGGCAATGTCAACCCTAGAACACGCTCTTAGGGTCTATCCTGGTCGCACCTTATAAAAACCACAGTAAATTTCCTGCGCAAGAGAGAGAGAAATCCCTAGAAAGTGAAGTATCCAAGTTTTCTGCAATATATCGAATCACTAAGCAATCCATCACAACTTCTTAGGAAGTTAGGTGGATTGCGTTTGGTTCGGGATCGTAACAACGAGCCAATATTTAGTAGTGGAAACTTTGGCGTGGTCTTCAAGGTCGAGCTAGAGGGTGAATTTCGTGCCCTAAAATGTTTTACACGAGAACAACCTCAGCGCGATCAGGCCTATCAGGTGATTAGCCAAGAGCTTCAGCCACAATATCCTTATATTATTCCATATCGTTACTACCACGACGAGATAACAGTTTTTGAACATTCTACGCACTACCAATTCCCTGTGCTTTTGATGGATTGGGTCGAGGGCGAGATGCTCTCTAGTAGTATTAATCGGGCTTTGCGTAGCCAGAATACCCAAGCTCTGGGGTTGTTGCGTGAGAAGTTCTATGATCTGTGCAAGTGGCTTCTGGGGCAGCCATTTGCCCATGGAGATATAAAGCCCGACAATATAATGATTAATTCTGACGGTGAACTAACCCTAGTGGATTATGACGGGGTTTATCTGCCCCAGATGAAGGATTGGCAGCAGCGAGAGCTAGGTACTCCGTGGTATCAACATCCCCAGAGGGCGCAGATCCCTTTTTCTAAAGAGATCGACCACTATTCGATGGTGGTGATCTATGCCACGTTGGAGCTTTTGGAGAGTGGCGATCAAGAATTGATAGATCATTATCTTGAGGAGTCGATACTCTTTACTCCCGAATTGATTCTTCGGGGTCAGGACAAGATTTACAATATGTGTCGTGAGCGTTTTGGTGATGGGAGTGGATGTTTCCGTGCTTTGCAGTCTGTTTCGGGTGTGGTGGAAGATATTGAGCAGCTTTTTGGCGATCGTCAAGAGAGTGTTGATACGAAGACTTCTTTAGATCAATTGCGTTGTTATCGTGATGGCGTGGCAGCCGCCAGAAAGGGTGATAGGTGGGGTTATATTGATGCTCAGGGTTTCGAGGTGATTCCTTTTATGTATGATTATGCTGCCACTTTTTCGCAGCAGATTGCTGCTGTTTCCCTGGCTGGTCGTTATGGATATATTGATCGGGAGCGTCGCTCATTGAGCGGTTTTAAGTTTGAGTATGCCGCTAGTTTCCGTGAGGGATTTGGTTTGGTTCTTTGGCGTGGACGGTATGGTTATATCAATAGTCAGGGGCGGATGGTGATTCCTGCCCGTTATGATTATGCTTTTAGTTTTAGCGAGGGGGCGGCTTGTGTTCGTTTGGGTGATAGTTTTGGGTATATTGATGGGCGTGGTCGCTGGTTGGTTGAGCCACGATTTGAGTATGCACGTAGTGTACGTGAGGGTTATGTATCGGTTGAGATTGATGGTCATACGGAGGTTATAGAGTTTTCTCTTTTGACATTGGGTTCTCGCTCTCGTAAATAATACTTTGTGTAGATATGGTAATGTTCTCGGACGGCTGTCGGGATTTGCACTAGAAGAGATTGTTTGTTCTGGGACACTTGGGTATTTTCTGGGACTCTTGCTGGGTCATGTGCTACTTTAGTGGTGCGGGGCTCCCCAAAATAATCAGCAAGGGGAGTGTCCGCCCTACTGACTTTTCTGCTAAGAAAAGTCCCGCTATCGCAATTGGGAATATTATCATCCCCCCTCGAAAAAAGAGAATTAACCCCCTAAAAGCTAATATATTTTGTGGATCAGAAAATAATGCTTATCTTTGCGCTCCCGTATATGTATGGGTCACGGGGCGGTACCTGCTGTGAAGCAGAACCAAAACAACCATTTATTAACCAAAAAAAAGCAAATCACGTGGACTCACTAAGCTACAAAACTATCTCGGCAAATGCCCAAAACGTAACCAAAGAATGGTTCGTGGTAGACGCAACGGATGCGGTTCTAGGTAGACTTGCTTCGCAAATTGCAATGATCTTGCGAGGTAAACACAAGCCTTCCTTTACTCCAAACGTAGATTGCGGTGACAACATCATCGTTATCAATGCCGATAAAGTTCGCCTTACAGGCAAAAAACTCTCGGATAAAGTTTACACCCGCCACACAGACTATCCTGGTGGACAACGCTTCACAACTCCAGCAAAAGTGCTAGATCGTAAGCCTGAATTCTTGATCCAACACGCAGTTAAAGGTATGCTACCTAAAAACAGACTAGGTAGTGTTCTGCTAACCAACCTTAAAATCTATACAGGTTCTGAACATCCTCACGAAGCTCAAAACCCAAAAGCAATCAACCTTAACAAAACTAAATAATGAGCCAAGAAGTAGTAAACGCCGTAGGACGACGTAAATCAGCTGTCGCTCGTGTCTACCTAAAACCAGGTAATGGTACTATCACCATCAATGACAAAGCAATGGAAACTTATTTCCCACTAGAAATCTTCCAGTTCGTTGTCAATCAACCTCTGTCAGTTACAGAAACTCTAGGAAACTTCGATATCAAAATCAACCTTAAAGGTGGTGGTATCAAAGGTCAAGCAGAAGCTGCTCGTCTGGGCATCGCTCGTTGTTTGATCCAAGTGGATGAGCAAATGCGCCCAGCACTCAAAAAAGAAGGATTCCTAACTCGTGACGCTCGTGTGGTTGAACGTAAAAAACCAGGTCAACCAGGTGCACGTAAACGTTTCCAGTTCAGCAAACGTTAATCATCCTACGACAAGTTGCAGCAGTAAAGCAACTAAACCATTCGCCGATTATGTTTCAAGCCGCCTAACAAACGGTCAAATATCGCTAGACTACCCATACAAGTACTACCTCGATATTGCATAATCAGCACCAATAATCCAAAAGATCGACCCGAACACAAAACCCGAGTCGCTACTTTTAGATTGACAAAAAAGAATTAAAACAAAAACAAAACTCTCTCCCAAGCTGGGGGAAAAGTTTAAAACAAAAAAACAAAAATGCCAAGAACTGACTTTAATCAACTACTCGAGGCTGGTGTTCACTTCGGTCACCTAAAACGTAAGTGGAACCCAAAAATGGCACCTTATATCTTTATGGAAAAAAATGGTATCCATATCATTGACCTTCATAAAACTGCCGTTAAACTTGACGAGGCTGCTGCAGCCCTCAAACAAATCGCTAAATCAGGTCGTAAGATCCTTTTCGTTGCTACAAAAAAACAAGCTAAAGAGGTGGTTGCCGAAAAAGCTGGTGCAATGAATATGCCTTACGTAACTGAGCGTTGGGCAGGTGGTATGCTTACCAACTTCCCTACAATCCGTAAAGCAGTTAAGAAAATGACCACCATCGACAAAATGAACGCTGATGGTACTTTCGATAACTTCTCAAAACGTGAAAAACTTCAAGTTAGCCGCCAACGTGCTAAATTGGAGCGTAACCTTGGTTCGATCTCAGATCTTACTCGCCTTCCTGCTGCGTTGTTCATTATCGACGTTCAGAAAGAAGCTAATGCTGTGAAAGAGGCAAAACGCCTTAACATCCCTGTCTTTGCTATGGTTGACACTTGCTGTGACCCTACAAATATTGACTACGTGATTCCTGCAAATGACGATGCTGTTAAATCTATCGCAATCATCCTTGACACCGTTGGTGCTGCTGTTGCTGAGGGTCTAACCGAGCGTAAGCTAGAGAAAGATAACGAAGAAGCAGAAAATGGAGCAAAAGAGAAAGCAGCTGCTGATCGCCCTGCTCGTACCCGTGCTCGTAAAGCGAAAACTGAAGAAGTTGTAGCTGAGCAAACTCCATCTGTTGAAGAGTAATTTTGGGCGATTGATTTGATCGTTCATTGATTCTGAATTTATATATTCACATCGAAGGAGAGCTCCCACTAGACTAAGATATATGTTGGTGGTGACTCTCCTTCTATTGGTTTAAAAATCAAACTTAAAACATTATAAAATTATGGCAAAAGTAGCTATCGCAGACATCGCAAAACTTCGCACAATGACCGGTGCTGGTATGATGGACTGTAAAAAAGCCCTTGAAGAAGCTGAGGGTAACTTTGAACGTGCACAGGAGTTGATCCGTGAGCGTGGTAAATTGATTGCTGGTAAACGTGCTGACCGTAACGCATCTGAGGGTGTGGTTAAGGCTATCGTTAGCAATGGTAAGGCTTATATGGTTTGTCTTGCTTGTGAGACTGACTTTGTGGCAAAAGGTGAAGAGTTTGTTGCTACGGCTCAAGCACTTTTGGATCTTGCTGTTTCATCTGACGCTGTTGACACTGATGCTCTTATGGCGGCTCAACTTGGTGAGCAAACCGTAGCAGAGACTATCACTGCTCTATCGGGTAAGACTGGTGAGAAAGTTGAAGTTCCTTTCTATGCTCGTATAGAGGCTCCTATGACTGACATCTATGTTCACATGAACAACAAATTGGGTACTATTATTGCTTTCAACAAGGTTGTTGATTCGGCTATTTCTCATGACGTTGCTATGCAAGCTGCGGCAATGGCTCCAGTTTCTATCTCGGCTGATGACTGCTCGAAAGAGATCATCGAGAAAGAGTACAAAATTGGTATGGAACAAGCTAAAGCTGAGGGCAAACCTGAGGCTATGCTAGATCGTATCGCTCAAGGTAAGGTAAACAAATTCTTGAAAGAGAACACTTTGTTGAACCAAGCTCTTGTTAAGAACAACAAGATGACTGTTGAGCAGTATATTAAGGAGGCTGATGCTGAGGCTACTGTTGTGGCTTACAAGCGTTTCTCTTTGAACGACTAATACTATTCTCTCCTTTTTTGGGGGAGGGGGTATATTACAGATTGGGCGACCGATGCGCATTTTGCGTGTTGGTCGTTTTTTTGTGTTGATTTACTTTTGTTGGCATGGTTCTCGGACGGCTGTCGGTGTGACACGTAAGCCTTCAGGGTTACGGGGCTCCCGACGGGGGGAGCCGTCCGCCCCGTAGAGATTTCCCTTCTTAACAGAAGGCAAATCTCCGCTATCGCAATTGAACCATTTTTACGCACGAGAACAACACTCACTTTATAGCAGAAAAATTGATCGCTGGGCATCCCCTTTTATAGGTAAAATGAGCCTCTGGGGAGCCAATACTCATTATCTTTTCGTACCTTTGTAGCCACTATGGCAGAATCATTAACTATTACAGCCTCCTCGAAATCAGAAATTTATCAGGAGCTATTGCCGCAGATCGAAGCGGTCATCTCATCGGAGACTAACATAACAGCAAACCTAGCAAATGTCACAGCTATACTAAAAGAGGCTTTCGGATGGTTTTGGGTGGGATTTTATATGTGCGATAGTGATACGCAATTGGTACTAGCCCCCTTCCAAGGCACACTAGCCTGTACACGAATAAAAAAAGGAGGTGGAGTATGTGGCACAGCATGGGAGCGTGGAGAGACAATCGTGGTAGATGATGTAGAGAAGTTCCCAAGACACATAGCTTGTAGCTCTCTATCAAGAAGCGAAATAGTAGTACCGATATGGGTTGGCAAAGAGGTTATCGGAGTATTGGATGTTGACAGCGAATCGCTCTCGACATTCGACCAAGAAGACCAAAAGGGACTGGAAGAGATATGTAATGTGATTTCTAAAATGATTATACGATGCGAAAAATAATTATCCTATTGCTTGTATCCCTAGTTATGGGGTGCGGCACAAGTTCAAAATCAAACGACCCAAGACCCAGCGTAAGTGTTTCGATAGCACCGCTGGGCTATTTGGTCGAACAATTGGCAGATAGTTTGCTTAGAGTAGAAGTATTGGTTCCGTTGACCACCTCGCCCGAGAGCTACGACCCTTCGGCACGTCAGATAAGAGACTTGGCAAATTCGGATCTCTATTTCTCGGTAGGGTTGATTGATTTCGAGAAATCGTTGGCCTCACGCATTGAGAGCGTGGCACCCAATACGAAGTATATCAACCTATCGGATGGTATCGAGATAATGGAAGGGGAATGCTCACACGACCATTTGTATGGTCAACACTCACACGGCATAGATCCTCATATCTGGCTTTCGCCACTGAATATGATACGTATGGCCGAGAGTGTATGCAAAGGACTTTCGCAACAATATCCTCAGATGAGCGAACAGCTATACAAAAATCTCTCGATGCTACGTGGACGTATCATAGAATTTGATATGCTAATGCGCAAAGCAGTCACCCAGTCCAACACCCATGCATTTGCAATAGTTCACCCCTCGTTAAGCTATTTTGCCCGTGATTACCGCCTAACGCAACTACCCGTTGAGATCGAAGGAAAAGAACCCTCGGCAAAGCAAATAGCACAACTAATAGATCAAATGAGAAGCCTAGAGATCAAAAAAATCTTCTATGCCCGTCAAGATAGTGATGCCGCAGCCCGAACACTAGCCCAAGAGCTAAATATCGAATTGGTGGAATATGATCCGCTGAATCCCCAGTGGTTGGAGAATCTCTACCACATAAAAAGTCTGATATGCAACTAATAGAAGCACGTAACATAAAGCTAGGCTATCCCACAGGAGTGATTATCCCCCATGCCAATCTAACGATCAGCAAAGGGGATTATATTGGCATTATTGGCCCAAATGGTGGAGGTAAAACAACAGTTATCAAAGCTCTCTTGGGGCAGTTGACTCCCATGAGTGGAGAGATCATAAGAGCGAAGGAGCTAAAAATCGGATACCTTCCTCAACACGCCACCTTGGATCGCAAATTTCCGATCTCGGTCAAAGAGGTGATCTATTCGGGTTCTTCGCAAAAGCAATCAACACTAAAAGAGAAAGCCAACGAGTTGATGAGCATGGTGCATATCGACCACCTTGCGGATCGGGTGATCGAGAATCTCTCGGGGGGCGAAATGCAACGTATGCTGCTATGCCGTGCACTAATCGACAACCCTACCCTGCTGATCCTAGACGAACCAACAACCTATGTGGACTCGAAGTTCGAGAAGGATTTCTACAAAATAATCCAAGAGCTAAACCAACACATAGCCATAGTGATGGTCTCGCACGATCTAGGGACAATCACCCAACAGGTCAAGAGTATTGTCTGCATCAATCGTGGCTTTCACCACCACAAATCAAATATTATCACAGCCCAACAACTCAAGATGTACGACTGCCCTTTGCAGTTGGTGGGGCATGGTGATGTGCCACACACAATCCTAAGAAGACACCAATAGAGATGGAGATTTTTGAATATCAATTTATTATTAACGCTATTGTTTGTGCGCTGCTTGTGGGCATAGCTTCGGGTATTGCTGGGACATATATGGTCGTCAGGCGGATGGTTTTTCTGGGTGGGGGTATT
>JAWXTL010000065.1:0-7844 GCA_044433565.1 Rikenellaceae bacterium
ACCGAAAAGGTTGCCTTCTCGAATATGCCATTTGCATATAGCGACTCAATGCTACGGGTCGAGATACCAGCAGGTGCACTCTACGAATCGACCTTTATCGAAATCAGTCACAATGATGGAATCTTCACGGTGGGCAATCTGGATATTCCCCTGCAACGCAGCTTTACGCTAGAGATCGAGACGGGGGTCGACCCAGCTCTACGCTCGAAAGCCCTGCTAATGGGTGAGAGCCGCAAAGGAAAGTGGTATAGTGTTGCCGGAGGATGGAGCCAAAGCAAACTAAAAGCAAATTTGACGGGCTTTGGGCGATTCAAAGTCGCCTATGACACAATACCCCCACGCATAGAGGCAATGCAAAAAGAGGGTGCAACAGTGAGCAACGCCCTGAAATTCAAAATCACAGACAACCTCTCGGGCGTAGTGAGCTATGATATTTATATCGACGAGCAATGGGCAATCGGAGCATACGACCCACGTGTAGCACTGCTGCAAACACCAATCAGAAGCTCAACCACACCCACCGAACACCAAGTCAGGGTGGTGGTGAGCGACTATAAAGGAAATAAACATACACTAAAACAAACATACAAATGGTAAAGAAATTAATCGAGGTCTGTGCAAATTCGGTAGAGAGTTGCATAGAGGCACAACGTGGAGGAGCATATCGTGTGGAACTATGTGCAGGGATTCCCGAGGGGGGGACGACCCCATCGTATGGTGATATTTTGATGGCTCGTCGTATTCAGGGGCTCAAACTAAATGTTATAATCCGTGCTCGTGGAGGTGACTTCCTCTATACGCCAATCGAGATGGAGACCATGGAGGCGGACATCCTGATGGCAAAATCGTTGGGTGTTGACGGTGTAGTTTTTGGGTGTTTGACCGCTCAGGGCAAAGTAGATATGGAGGCAAATGGTCGACTAATGAAAGCTGCCGAAGGGGTATCGACCACATTCCATCGTGCATTCGATATGTGCGATGATCCAAGCGAGGCACTCGAAGATCTTATCACGCTAGGATTCGACCGTGTGCTAACCTCGGGACTAGAACCCACGGCACCACAAGCCGGAGAACTTCTAGCGAAATTGGTCGAACAAGCCAACGGAAGAATCATAATCATGCCAGGGTGTGGTGTCAACGAATCGAACATAAAAGTACTAGCCCAACAAACTGGGGCAAACGAATTTCATATGTCAGCACGTTCGCCCATCGACAGCGGAATGATCTACCGAAACGGCAAGGTATCAATGGGTGGAGAGGTCAAAATCGACGAATACAAACGAGACGTTACCTCAGCCCAGAGAGTAGCAAATCATTGGAGGAGCTATCAAATGTATGATCTAGTAGTAGTTGGCGGGGGCGTTGCGGGGCTTTTTGCCGCAGGATCTACCGCCCAAAGGGGGCTAAAGGTCTGCCTACTCGAAAAAATGGAGAAACCTGCTCGTAAGCTACGTATCACGGGCAAGGGAAGGTGTAATATCACCAATACCAAACCTCGTGAGGAGTTCCTAGGCAAAATTCATTCGGGAGCAGAGTTTATCACTCAGGCATACGACGGCTTCACCAATCTTCAGGCGATCGAATTTTTCAACACGATAGGCATCGAGACAATCAGAGAAAGAGGTGATAGAGTGTTCCCTACCTCGGGCTCGGCAGTAGATGTGGCTCTTGCAATGGTCAGCTGGTGCCAAGTAGAAGGAGTCGAAATAGCCTGTCACAGCAAGGTCGAAGAGATACGCAAAATAGGAGAGAACTTCGAGGTAAATATCGAAGGACAACCAATGATCGTAGCCCGAAATATCCTTCTAGCAACAGGAGGCGTAAGCTATCCCTCGACCGGTTCGACAGGCGACGGGCACTACTTCGCACACCAATTCGGACACGAAATAGAACCGCTACTACCCTCGCTGGTGGCACTACAAATCGCCCAAAAGATAGACGATATAGCACTAAAGAACACCAAGGTCTCGCTTGTGGTCAATGGCGAAATAGTAGATGAACGTTTCGGAGATGTCGACTTCTCGTCACGAGGAATAGCAGGAGCTGCAACCCTACAACTCTCAAGAAGAGCCGTCGAAGAGTTATCATCGTCGGCCGAGGTAGACCTAGAACTAGATCTCAAACCAGCACTCACGATCACCAAGCTATCAAATCGCCTAAAACGTGAGATCGAAGCTCAACCAGATAGAATCACCGTAAAAGAGCTGCTACGCAAGATCCTACCACGTGAAATGGTATCCATAACTCAATCCCAAATACCACTATCGGGCAAAAAAAGGTTAGCCGATATGCCCCCGCAAGAGAGAGAAAAGGCAGTGGAGATAATAGCCCAAGTCGTAAAAGCAATAAGGCTAGAGGTAGTGGATTATGGTGCATTCTCACAAGCAATAGTAACCAACGGAGGGGTATCGCTCAACGAAGTAGACCCAAAGAGTATGGAATCGACCATAGTCAAAGGGTTATATTTTGCAGGAGAGCTACTAGATCTTGACGCCGACACAGGAGGCTACAATATCCAAATAGCACTATCGACAGCCCATCTAGCAGCGCAGTCAATATCACGGGCAATCTCTCAATCAAAGTGATATGATAAGTTATAGAACCAGAATGAATATCCGCCATTTTTTCGTGGCAAGGCATTACGGGGGGCACGGGATACACTCCCCGTTTCTCTACGGATTCCTAACGGATCTCTATGCTCGTCCACGACACAAAGGGTTACACCAATTACTAGATGAAAGGATTGAGCAAGGGGAGTTTGGATCGGTAAGCTACGTACGGTCGCTAGATCAACTAGTCAAAGATCAATCGGAAGTGGTGGTATGGGAGGAACCATTTATCTCAGCCCAAGAGCACCTAGAATGGAAAGGGTGGCGAAAGCAAAACAAAGTTCTATCAATCTGGTTGCCACGTGCAATAGTAGTCTTCCGCCAAGAGAAGCTACCAAACCAACATTTCAAAATCAGAAATTAAGAGCCGACATGGCATAGAGCTCTCGGACGGCTGTCGGTGTGACACGTAAAGCCATCGGGTTTACGGGGCTCCCGACGGGGGGAGCCGTCCGCCCCGTAGATTTTTCTAGCGAAAAATCCGCTATCGCAATTCGGAATATTATCATCCTCGAAGATATTAAGTATTCTGGGACGTTCGGGTATTTTCTGGGACTCTTCTGGGTCATGTGCTACGTAATAATGCAGGGATCCCGTGGGGAGGGAGCATTCGCCCTGCTGACTTTCCTTGCGGAAAGTCTCCGCTATCGCAATTGGAAACTCCTTCCATAGAAAAAACAAGGCAGAGATTTAATCTTTTGGATTAGATCTTTGCCTTGTGTATATCAAGAGGTGAAAGCACCTCAACGAGAATATCTATCGAAGACTCTTAGAGGGAGAATAAACCAAATTATCTACCGCCTTCTCGCCATCCTCGGTAACAAAAACTGCCGTAAACATCCACTTCTCCAAACGAACAGCAGCCGAAGTAAACTGACCAACAGGAAGCTTCATGAAGACCTTATTCCACCCCTTCTTAAGATCGACCAAAACAGGAGCACGGCTAACAACATTAACATTGCCCAACTCAACCTCATTACTACGC
Source organism: Rikenellaceae bacterium (assembly GCA_044433565.1). Classification (GTDB taxonomy): domain Bacteria; phylum Bacteroidota; class Bacteroidia; order Bacteroidales; family Rikenellaceae; genus Mucinivorans. Next base: position 3,595 of record JAWXTL010000065.1, read on the forward strand.
TCGCTGTGAGTAGCAGTCCAAACAGGAGGAGCAATCTCTTGGTCATTCAACCAAACACGACTCTCTTTATAGTCCCACTTACCCTGAGCAGGTGAGAGATCTTGCTCCGAACGACTATAATCCTGAAAACCAATCCAAAAACCACAACGCTGATCTACTGGTGAATAGACCCAAGTATAAGCATAAGCCGTATGGTCGGGCTGAGGATCTTCATAAAAAGCAGGAACAAAAGTACCCCAAACATGACGCAAATAGATACCTGCCCCAGTAGCCTGACGAACACCATAGGTCTTACCATCGAACTCATAACTATCAGAGAGAGCCTCCTCGGGAGGGAAAACAGCCGTCAAATCACCCTCATTAGGGAAAGCATCGGTAATATTCCAATGAACATTAGTCTGTTTGACATAAGCAAAAGGATAACCCGAAAAGTTATGCTCCTTGTGCCACAACATACGACGCTCGAAATCAACAAAAGATCGAAGGTCTTCGCTATCCACAGTGTCGATCATAACCCCCTTCTTGTCGAAATACTCGCTACCGCCACCCATCCAACTACGCTCGGCAAAAGCCAACATCGAAGGATAAAGAGCATTTTCGAGAATCATATTACGCTCAGGCTGAACCAAACGGTCATTCCAAATAGCCAAAATAGAACCCGCAATATCATCACTACCCTGCTCCTGATTGTAGATACGGCTACGATATAAAGCAACAATATCGGCAAAAGGATCAAAGTGATTCAAATAGTGAAACTTAGAGTCAATGGCAGGAATACCCTCTTGGGCAGTACCTCGATAACTCCAAAGATGAGTCATGTCAATCTCACCTGGTTTATAGCTCCACCCGGGGCTCCAAGAGATAACCTTCTTGCCACGCTCACGAATAAAAGAGACCATCTCAGGCACAAAAGTAGGATTCGAGAAACCAACCTCATCGGTACCAATATGCAAATAAGGAACATCAAAAGTCTCACAAACCTCGTCGATAAGAAGTTTTAGTATCTTCATCCCCTCTGGGCTCTGCATATCATGACGGAAAGTACGAACAAAAGCAGCACTATGCCCTGGCATATCAAACTCTGGAATCAAAGTAACATTATGAGCCTTACAAAACTCCACAAGATCACGAGCCTCTGCCAAAGTATAGTACTTACCCGGCATACGAGTAGTATTGATACTATCATTTATCATAGGGAATATCTTGCTTTCGAGTCGCCAAGATTGATTCTCGGTCAAATGCCAATGGAATACATTTATTTTGTAGCGAGAAAGTATCTCGATCTCACGTTTTAGCTCGTCGATAGAGATAAAGCTACGCCCAACATCCTGCATCAGACCACGAACACGAAAGGCTGGGTAGTCCAAAATCTCGCAACAAGCAATAGCAACCCCCGATTTGTTCTGCACATCTTTGAGCTGCGAGAGAGTCTGGAAAGCCCAATAAATCCCCGTCGGGGTAATAGCCGAAATAGTAATCTTGTTTTTCGATACGTCCAAGGTATAAGCCTCCTGAGGATTCACCTCGACACCTTCGATAGAGTCGACCATCTGAATTTCGATCGTATATTTCGCACCATCAGCAACCGTGAAGCCTAGAGCCTCACATTGCTCGTGAGCAAAATCAACCCCCGAAGGATTAACCAAAGAAACTGTATTGGTTTTAAACGCACCCTTAGCCCAAGTGATAGATTGAGGCTGAGGCAAAAGAACATTCTGCTGTGCAAGAAGAGCGGAGCTACTAGCTAGTAGTAGTGCTAAAGATAAAAAAAGTGTTTTGATTTTCATATTATTATTCAAGGTTAATACTCAAAAGGGTTACTCCAAAAAGAGAATACAACACAAAGGTAGCAATTCTAAAGGTGGAAACAAAAAAAGAGAGGGGTGCATAATCTTTAAAAGAAAATGCACCCCCCTGTGATATATCAAGAAAATGAAATACTAGAAGAAGAATTTAGCTCCAACGAAATAGCTACGAGGAAGCAAAGGACCATAGAAATATCCTGCCGCTCTATCCGCTCCAACATCTAGGTCGTCTTGACGTTGATCCAAAATGTTTTTGATACCCACATTTAGCTCAACACCCAAAGCAGAAGTAGTTGGAATTTTGAAATTCAATTTGAAACCTAGATCCCAGAAAGAAGGAGTCACTTCATTACAATCTGTCTCGATATAACCAGCCTCGTGTTGCACCAACATACTACCGGTATAAACAGCCGAAGCATTAAGTCCCAACCACGAAAGAGGGCGGTAATCAACGGTCATATAACCATAGTTATCAGGAGAACGGAACATTTCGGTAGTCGCCTCTACATCATCACTCCACTGCTCTGCCTCTTCATATCGGCTGCTTTGGAAAGTAAAACCTGCTTGGATGTCAAGTTTTTGCATATAAGAGATACGAGCCTCTAGGTTGACACCGGCAACAGTAGCACCACTTGCATTATAACGATTGTAAAGGATATTGCCCTGATCGTCAGTACCAATTTGTTGCAATGCAAACACATTACTCAATTTGGTATAAAAACCCTCGGCCAATAGATTATATTGCCAAGTAGATGTCTGTTTGTAGAAGTCCAAAGAGAGATTCACAGTGTTAGAATACTCAGGTTTTAGATCTGGGTCGATAACAATATACGAAACCTCACCACCAACGGCCGAGATATGCAAGTCTTCGTCAAAAGCTTGAGGAGCACGGAAACCACGAGCATAACCAGCACGAATAGCCAATGCCTCGATCGGAGCAAAACGAACAGTAGCACGAGGACTAACAACTGGAGCACTCATCAAATTATGCTTGTCGATACGAGCACCAGCAAGGATAGACCAAGCGTCATTTTGCCATTCGTTTTGTGCAAACACACCAATGTTATTGGTCATCTGGTCAAGGTAACGATCATAACCTGGCATCTGGTCATTCAATAGGTTGTAGTTAAACTCTGAACCAACAGTCAAGGTTGCAGGAAGTGCCACCTCCTGATTGAAACTATGAATCCATTGCACACCTGTGTTCATTGTGAGGTCAGTTGTTGAACCATAAGCATCTGGGTCTTCTCCGGCACCATAATATGATTCACGAGAGATACCTTGGGCTGCACCATAAATGCTTACAACATTGTTGTCTTTGGTATGAACCCAATCCAAAGATCCACCATTGGTACGGTGACGGATTTGCTCTGCAATATCAGCCTCGTGAGGTTGAAGATCGAAATCGTTACCACCACGACGGAACTCTGTAAGGTGGTGATATTCGGCCGTTAGCTTAGAGTGCTCTCCAAGCTTTTGGTAACCACGGAAACCAATACTCTCACTCTTTAGCTCAGGAATCTCAGAGTATCCATCATCATTTAGATCGACATATTGACGATCACGAACCTGACCAAAGATCGAAAGACCAGTACGAAGGTCGCTACTCACGATCGAACCATTGATCGAAGTCGAAATATCAGTGGCGTTGCTACCCATAATCATTGATTGATTTGAGACCTCGAACGAAGAACGAGATGGCTCTTTGGTAATGATATTAACAATACCTGCGATTGCGTTAGAACCATAAAGAGTCGAACCACCACCACGAATAACCTCGATACGCTCGATCATCGAAGCTGGTAGTTGCTCCATACCATATACAGTACTTAGCGAACTAAAGATAGCACGGCTATCAAGCAAAATCTGAGAATAGTGACCCTCAAGACCATTGACACGCAACTGAGGAAGACCACAGTTGTTACAATTGTATTCCATACGAAGACCTGGCTGGAAATCCAAAGCCTCGGCTGCTGTAACCGATGCAGTATTCTCGAACATCTTTGGGCTTAGTACATTGACAATAGTACCTGCTTTACGTTTCTCGATTGCATAACGGTTAGCAGTGACAACCACTTCACTAGCTGCTAGAGCATCTTCTTCGACTTCAAAATTAAGAATATAGGTTTTGCCCATCTCGACTTTGATAGCCTTGGTAACCGACTTATAGCCAGTATAGTTTACCGTTAGGTTATAGGTACCTGCACTAGGAATTGTTCCTAGGTGATAGTGTCCTGAGTCATCAGTGGTTGTACCATAGTTGGTATCGTCAACCGTAATTACAACAAATGGTAGGTGATCGCCAGTAGTGGCATCAACGACATGCCCCGCAATACTAGGAGCATCTTTTGAGATTTGGGCAGTTGCCACAAATGAAGACAACACAACGAGTGCCGTCAAAAGGAAATTTTTTAACATGAAAATTGTTTTTTAGTTTGTTTTAAT
>JAWXTL010000066.1:0-7760 GCA_044433565.1 Rikenellaceae bacterium
GGCAGCAAGGTCGCTCTCTGCTCCACGAAAATCGGCAACTACGGTCACCTGTTTTCCTCCTCGGCGGCGTTTGTCGAGTGCCACTCGTAGTTTCTCTTTCGAGGGTGCTAGGCTCTCTGCCCTTGCTTCGCTGGGGGTCTCATATTCAAAGTCTGGGTTGGTCGAATAGACCATCCCCAGACGTTTTTTCCAATCGTTCATATCGTTGAATGTAGAATTGTTGAGTTATTTTGCCATCTCGGCTTCGATTTCGGCTGTGGTAACTGGCGTGTGATCGGCACCCATAATGCGATTTCCTTGCTCGGTGATTAGCATATCGTTTTCGATGCGAATACCTCCAAAATCCAGATACTCTTCGACTTTGTTGTAGTCGATAAATGCCGAATTGATCTTCTCGGCTTTCCATTTCGAGATTAGATCGGGGATAAAGTAGATCCCTGGCTCGACTGTTAGTACGTGTCCTTGTTTTAGGGTTTTGCCCATACGTAGTGCCGATAGACCAAATTGTGTACTACGCTCTGTTTTGGCATCATAGCCCACTAGTTTTTCGCCCAAGTTCTCCATGTCGTGTACGTCTAGTCCCATTTGGTGACCCAAGCCGTGTGGCATAAATAGTGCTACGGCTCCTGCCATTGCCGCTTCGGTTGGATCTCCTTTGATTAATCCTACATCTTTCAATCCACTAGCTAGTACCTTTAGAGCCTCGATGTGCACTTCACGGTAGGTGATTCCCTCTCTTGAGATATTGAAGGTATGGTCGTATGATGCCAAGGCTATATCGTATATTGCTTTTTGGCGATCTGTAAAGCGACCACTTACGGGGAACGTGCGTGTGTAGTCCGAACAGTAGTTCATTGGGGTCTCAGCACCAGCGTCAACCAACAACATACGATCGTTGGTTAGCTTGTTTCCGTAGTAGTGGTTGTGAAGGGTTTGACCATTGACCGTTACGATCGAACGGAACGAAACACCCGCTCCACGTGATAGTGCTATACCCTCGATTGCTCCTGCTATTTCACGTTCGTAGATGCCCTCACGTGCCATTTGCATGGCTGTGGTGTGCATCAAATAGGCGGTGTGACATGCATCTTCGATCTGCTCGATCTCCTCTTGCGATTTGATTTCACGTTGTGCAACCACGGCTGCTATCAGCTCCTTACTTGCATAATCTTTGATTTTGTTGATGCCGATCCCTAGTAGGTTCGAGAGAAAAGCACAACTCTCGGCACGATACGGCGGCAAGAAATGGATCTTGCGCCCTTTGCGAATTGCGATATTGATCTCACGCTGAAGTTCACTTAGCTGATAACTGCTGCGAACACCCACTTGGGCGGCAAGTTCGCTCACGGCTGGTTGAGTTCCCATCCATATTATATCGTCTAGTGTAACATCGTTACCATAGATGCACTCTGTATTGTTATCGACATCTATCACCCCTGCAAAATCAGGATTTTGAAGCCCGAAATAGTAGAGAAAAGTGCTATCTTGACGAAAGTGAAAACAATTCGACGGATAATTTGCTGGAGATTCTTGGTTACCTAGTATTATGATAAGACCGCTTTTGATGGTCTGTCGCAGTGTGTTGCGACGATCTGAATAAGTTTGTGCGTTGAACATAGCTGTATTATTGTTTTTATTATAGTTATATTTTTTTTTGTTGTGGTGGACTCTTTATGAGTGTTTGGCTCTGCGCAGAGTCGAGCGGTATTTCTAGGTAAAAGTACAAAAAATCTGTCGAAATAAAAAATATCTCTCCCCCTTATGGTTATAGTAGCGACCCAGAACCCTCTTTTATTGTATTGCGCTCTAAATAAAAGTGCAGACTATACAGTCTTTTTTATTATTGGTTATTGTCGCTAAAGCCCATTCCGTGGGAGTATCGACGATAATAATCCACAACAATCGAACCACCCACCGGACATTCAAAACAGCGAGAACCACCAGCGGCACAGAACATCTTGCTGATCTCTAGCAGTGCCTGTGTCTGATAACTGTTCATTGGTCTACACCCCTCACTCTTCCACTTCGTAATCAAGGTATTCTCTTCGGCCGAGGTTGCAATCAAAAAATCAATGGCTCGTTCTTTAATATCCTCGTCTCCCAACCACTGCCCATAGGCATGAAGCAAAGGTACAACAAAGTTAATAATCAAACCATCGACCCGTGCACGACTCAATGCCGTAGCACCACGACTGCACTCCACACCCAACATCAAATGAGTGTGCCAATACGATCCCAACGATCCCCGAAAGATCTCTCGTACATCGAAATAATCGACCGATCCCAAAAGGCGATCCCAAAACGAACCATTCTCACCCAAAATAGCCGCCAAACGTGCCAACTGCAACTGCGGATTGGATTGAGGACGCAAACGATAGTTCCCCCGCAAAGAGACACGACCGCTAAGACCAAAGCTCGAAGCCAACTCCAAATATCGTTCGCTTAGCTGCCAACCAAAGCCATCCAACACCGCCCCTTGGTCAAGAAATCCCGAAAGTCCCAGAAAAATAGCCTCCAAAGATTCACGATCGACCATATCGCCCACAATAGCATCAATGGGTGAGAGTTGAGCCAATTGTGCAAAAGGCTTTTTAGAGGAACGATACCCAAAACTCATAATCAAAAATTGCACAGCCAACTTGTGCCAATTGCCATTGACCGAAGGCAAGAGAGCCAACACCTCACCACTCTTACGCTCCAGCCGCTCACTAGCCATACGAGAGAGAATCTGTTCTCGATGCACCTCGTCCAGCTGGGCTATATAGCCGTGGCATTCACCAGCAACACGAGAGGCATTGTCTCTGAGGTAATCAATGCGAGGAGCACAAAGCGTCGGGACCTCCACGCCATTGTGGATGACCACCGAATCACACTCGCCCACAAAATGAAGTACCACCCCATCAAAAGCCGAACGCCCAACCTGCTGTTGTCGTCGCCAATCACTACTAAGAGTATCGACCCGAACACTACCGTGCATGATAATGCCACTGTCGACGAATCGAACCTGAGCAAAAACAAACTCCGGAACCTCGCCTTTTTGCCCCGAAGAACGATAACCACTAGATAGTACCTCGATTTGCCGCCCATCCACCAGTCGCAAAGTTGTGTTACCCAATAGTTTGTATTGCCATGAAAGCTCTAAAAATGATTTCTCGTTTACCATAGGATCTGCTTTTTTTGTCAAATTTATGCTTTTTTTGTGAAAAACTGCTCCGCATTTGTAAATAGTTTTCTACTTTTGTAGCCAAATAACTGATTTTATAAAGAATATAAATAATTATGGGAAGAGCATTTGAATTCCGTAAAGCAAGAAAAATGAAACGCTGGGGCAATATGGCCCGTGTATTTACCCGTCTGGGCAAAGAGATCGCAATCGCTGTAAAAGCAGGAGGGCCAGATCCTCATAATAATCCTCGACTTAGGGTGTTGATGCAAAATGCCAAGTCAGAGAATATGCCTAAAGAGAATGTCGAACGTGCTATCAAACGTGCTATCTCGAAAGATATGGCCGACTATAAAGAGATGGTCTATGAAGGGTATGCTCCTTTTGGTATTGCGGTTTTGGTCGAGACGGCAACCGATAATACCACTCGTACGGTGGCTAATGTTCGTGCTTGTTTTAACAAAGCAGGTGGCTCTTTGGGTACTTCGGGTAGCCTTTCGTTTATGTTCGACCATAAATGTACTTTTGTTATCAAGCCGACCGAAGATCTTGACATCGAAGAGTTTGAGTTGGAGATTATCGACTGTGAGTGCGATGAAATTGAGCAAGACGAAGATGGAAATATTGTGATCTTTGCTCCTTTTGAGGCTTATGGCAAGATCCAGAAGTTCTTGGATGATAAGGGTATGGAGATTATCAAGGGTGAATTTACTCGTATCCCTACCGATCTAAAAGAGGTTAGCGACGAGCAACGTGCGGCAATCAACAAGATGATCGAGAAGATGGAGGATGACGATGATGTTACCAATGTCTATACTAATATGGTGCCTGACGATTCGGACGACGACGAGCAGGAGTAATTAATTGGGTGGTGTGCTCTGATGCACTGCGCAACCTCGAAGTTTTATTGTTTTAGTGGCAATGAGAAAAATATTTAAAATATTTTTGATGATAGCTCTCACTATTGTGGGGGCTGTTGTCGTCTTTGTTGGTTATGGTTGGTGGCATGAATATTGCCCAGAGTCGGTTGAGGTGATCTATCAGAGCGAGGGGGAGATGATCGGGAGCGATACCTTGACGATTCTCTCTTGGAATATTGGTTATGCTGGATTGGGCGATAATACCGACTTTTTTTATGATGGCGGAGAGATGGTTCAGGATACTCCCGAGCGTACGGCTGAGAATCTTCGAGAGATTATTTCGTTTTTGGGCGAACACTCTTGGGTTGATTTTATTCTTTTGCAAGAGGTCGATTTGGATTCTAAGCGTACTTACCATGTCGATCAGTTCGAGGAGATTTCGGCTGCACTGCCAGACTATTATGGTTGGATGGCTTTGAATTATAAAGCCTCGTATGTTCCGATTCCTCTGTTTTCGGCTATTGGTCAGGTCGAGAGTGGGATGGCTCTTTTTTCTCGTTATAAGCCTTTGCAGGTTGTTCGATTGCAGTACCCTAGTGAGTTTGGCTTCCCTACACGGCTGTTTAATCTCAAGCGTTGCCTTTTGAGTTCTTCTTTTCTTAGCCCTTCGGGGGTAGTCTATATTAATAATACTCACAATACGGCTTATGATACTGGGGGTATGCGTACCAAGGAGTTTGCTTTTTTGCGTGACTACCTTTCCGATAAGCCTTTTTCGCTAACGGCAGGAGATTGGAACTCAAACCCTCCGGGATATGTGGCTTCTAGGGGCGAGATCGAGAATGAATACTTTTCGCCTATTTCGATTGAGGAAGGTTCGCTGGGCGACGGGGTGACTTTTGCCTATGATACATTGACCGATCATTATACCGCTCGATATGGCTATCAGGCGTATGATCCGCAGAGCACAATACGAACTGTGATTGATTTTGTGGCGGTGGGTTCGGGGTTCGAGGTGCTCGATATTCGTGTTTTAGACCTTGGATTCCGAAATTCAGATCATAATCCCGTGATTTTTCGTGTTCGAGTGGTTCGTTAGCCTTAGCGTTTGATATAATTTGTTAATTGATTGGAAACCAGCGTTTTTTGCTATATTTAGATTGATTTTATCAATCTGGGTCATGGAGCTAGGTGAAAAAAAGTGCAAAAAAATAATCATATTTTATGGTAATTAGTATATTTTGTGTATCTTTGAACCGATATTTGTAGTCCCGATATTGCATTGACGATTTAGCAATACAACAAAAGTGGATGCCATAGGTCAAAATCAACTGATCCTAATAGAGGGTTTGATTAGATGAAAGAAAATATTCATTGAAGATGTTGATTGGCGGGGTGGGTGTGAGAAATAGTTGTAAAGTTGAGTAGATATGCTACAAAGAGGTTGGGAGGTAAGTATTAGATTGCGAAAAATGATAGATTATACTTAAGTATAAACATAAAAAGAGAAGAAACATTAGATAAATTTTAACATAAACCCGAATTCTTAAAACTGAATTCACAACAAAAAACGAAAAAAATGAAAAAATTACTATTTCTAACAGTTGCAATGTTCTGTACATTGTTTGCGTCGGCTCAGACAACAGAGACCGATCTAGGCGAAGGTTACGTTGTGGGATCAATTGGTGACAACTGGTTCTTGAGCGTAGGCGTTGGTGCTGAGTTCCACGCTTACCAAGACAACAAAACTTCTGCATTTGAAGCTCCAACAATGATGAGATTTAGCTTCTCGGCTGGTAAATGGATCACTCCATTTGTTGGTCTAAGAGCAGGTTATTCTTACACTGGTCTTCGTGTGAAAAGCCTTTCAAGCGAAAACTCATTTGTTAAATCAGGTGCTACTTCAGCTACTGGTGCTATTCACTCTTTGAGTGGTGATGTTCTTTTGAACCTTTCTGCTTTGATCGGTGGTTACAAAGAGCGTATCTATGATGCAAAAATCTTTGGTGGTTTTGAAGTTGATATGGCTTGTTCTAAAGGTACCAAACTTTTCGAGTACATGCCTTACGTTGGTTTGATCAACGAATTTAACGTGTCGAACTCTTTCTCTGTAAATCTTGAACTTGCTGCTGGTTTGACTAACGGTGAAATGTATGCTCAAAGAGATTATATCGTGAAAGTTGTTCCTTTCCGTGTTTCAGTAGGTCTTACTTACTACCTAGGTCAAGGTAAATCAAGCGGCTCAAGCGCAACTGGTTCTAGCCAAAGCAACGCACGTAGCTTCCAAACAGTTACAACTTCTACTCAATACACTGCTCTTTCTAGCACTAACGTAGCTTTGACTAACGAAGTTTCTTCTTTGAAGAAAGTTAATTCTTCTCTAGCTCGTGACGTAGAAGAACTATCTAAAGAAGCTGAAGTATTGCAAGAACAAAAAAGAGAAGCTGCTAAAAACTCAACTAGCGTAAAAGTTGTTGTTGCTCCTGTTGCTCTATTCTTCAACACTGGTAGCGCAAAAGTTTCAGTTGCTGATGCTGCTCGTTTGAAATATATCGCTGAGATTATCAAAACAGAATCTAACACTACATTCCTAGTAGAAGGTTATGCTGACTCTGCAACTGGTAGCGCAAAACGCAACCAAGAGTTGAGTAACCAACGTGCTGCTGCTGTTTGTGACGTATTGGTTAACAAATATGGTGTAAACCGTGCACAACTTGAAGCTAAAGGTATGGGTGCTACTAACAGCGTATTCGAGACTATGAGCTTGAACAGAACTGTACTTGTTAAAACTAAATAATTCTTGTTATTTAGCTGAGACAATCTCTCCTTGATTGAGATTTTATTTCTTGGGTGAGATTATCAGAAATTGGCTATGTGAACTTGGTTGTTCACATAGCCTCAATTTAAGGGGGCTTCTAATAATTCCCCTTAAGATTTCGATCTTATGGATCTAGGGTGTGGAACGACTGTTTTCATGCCCTATTTTTTTACTAACCCTTAAACTTTTCTGCTATGTTGAGACGTAGTTTCCTTTGTTTTCTGCTTTTGAATTTTGCTTTTGGCTCTTTTGGGGCTTTGGGGGCTGTTAATCCTCCGATCCCAACGGCTGCTCAAAAGGCTTGGCAAGAGGCTGAATTGACGGTTGTTTTCCATTATGACCTCCATGTTTTTGATGGCGTACGATATAATCAGGCTAAGAATCGTATTACACCTATCGAGGATGTTAATATTTTCGATCCTCAGCTGCTTGATACAGATCAGTGGATTCGCTCGGCTCGGGCTATGGGTGCTCGGATTGCTATTCTTACGGCTACACATGAGACGGGCTTTGCTCTTTATCAGAGCGATGTTAATCCTTATTGTATGAAGGCTTTGAAGTTTCAGGATGGCGAGGGTGATATTGTTCGGGATTTTGTGAACTCTTGTCGTAAATATGGTATCCGCCCAGGTATTTATATTGGTATACGTTGGAACTCTTTTATGGGGGTTCATGACTTTTTGATGGCTGATGATGGGAGTGAGTTCCAGAAAAACCGACAGCTTTATTATAATAAGATGTGTGAGGGGATGACTCGTGAGTTGATGTCTCGCTATGGCGATTTGGCTATTGTTTGGTATGATGGTGGGGGATATGGGCCAGAGTTGGGGGGAGCGGATGTTTTGCCTATTGTCGAGGAGTATCAGCGTGATATTATCTTCTACCACAATACCCACCGAGCTGATATTCGTGGGGGTGG
>JAWXTL010000067.1:0-7652 GCA_044433565.1 Rikenellaceae bacterium
ATCTGGGGGAAAAGCCTAGGGATCAGACTCTCGATCGACTCCGACGCCGCTTTACCCCTGACCGACAGCACCCCCTCGGGCTTGTTGACAACCATCAGATATGGATCTTGATAGACCACCTGCAACTCCTCGATCGACTGATTCTTAGCGTGGGGATCGGGATCAATCTCCAACCCTTGGAGCATAAAGCCTAAGATAGGTTTGCATTTTGCATTGCACGACGGATAAAATTCACCATGGTGGCGCACCTCACCTTTGGGTGATTCTCCTTGCCAAAATTCACCCATCGCCATGGGTGTCAAATTATTCAGGTAGGCATATTGCAGCAATTTAGGACAGGCGCACTCCCCAGCCCCTGCCGGAGGGGTTGTGGCTCCATAGTTTTGGAATATCTGACTCAGTGAGGAGGTTTGCTTGGAATTATTGCTTACCACAAACTGATCGAAAAGCCATTGTTGCAGATCCTTAGAGCGTTTGGCTCTTTGATCTTGCAGGTTGCGGATTTCGCTTTGCAGGAGTTCGATTTTCGCTTGAACTATTTCGATTTGGCTTTGGGCTTTTTGTTTTAGTCGTTTTAGTTCAGCTTTTTGGTATTGGCTTTGGGCGCGTAGAGCCTCAAGGTGGGTGGTTTCGACCCCTTGTGTTCTGATTGCTTTTCTCTCTTTTTTTGCCGTGTGATACTCCTCTTGGGCTTTGCCTACCTGCTCTTTCCAATCGAGGATCTCGCTTTGGAGACGATTATACTCAGAGATGTATTCTCCGCTAGATTCAATCCAATGGATTTGGCGATTAATTTCCGAAATCTGAGCCTCCTCGGTGCGAAAATGCCCAAGAGGATGGTGCATATCATAGATAGGGGGGACAAAGTACGAATGGGTATTACTCTTGTCGAGCAAACCCGAAAAAGCAGCCAAAAAGCCCAACTCTCCCTGAGAGTCACGAACCACCAAAACACCAAACATCTTGCCACGAGAGATCTCCCCGTGCCACTCCTTCCGCCCAGAGAGATACCCCCTGAGTTGCTTGGCTGCCATCACCACCAACGGATGTGGAACATAGTTGAAAACAAAGGTAAACCTCTTGGGTGGAACGATTTCGTAGGTCTGCTCGGTGAATCTATGTAGCTTTACGGGGTTGTCCATTTTTATTTTTTTGCAAAGGTATATAAAATCAGTGGTAATTTATTACCTTTGTTGTGGTCTCTTTTTTTCTAACCCAAAACACTAAATCTATGAATAGACTTTTTACCCTTTTACTACTGACCACCCCTCTTGTTTGCTCGTGCGTATCGCAGAGAGATGCTATGATGATGGTTACGCTCGAAAATGCGAGTGCTACGGATCGGTCGCTTGAGACGATCGAAATCCCATGGAAAGCAATAACCGACCGTCTCGAAGGGGTTACCCCCTCATCGGTTTTGGTGGTAGATGGCGATCAGATACCATCTCAGGTGCTTTTTGTCGATGGCGATAGTTTGCGCCCACACGCTTTGATTTTTCAGCGATCTTTGGCTTCGGGGGCTACCGATACGCTCTATATTACGATGGGTGTTCAGCAGCACTACCCACAGATGGCTTATAGTCGCTTTGTTCCTGAGCGCAAAGACGATTATGCGTGGGAAAACAACCTTGTGGCACAGCGTGTCTATGGCAAGGCACTAGAGGATGAACTGCGTACTTCGGGGGTCGACGTTTGGTCGAAAAAAGTGCCCGATATGATTATTGACAAATGGTATAAGATCAACAATTATCATGTTGATAGTGGCGAGGGAATGGATAACTATAAGGTTGGAAACACACTGGGCGGTGGTAGCTCAGCTCCACTAGTCGACGGAAAGATGGTTCTTGGCGGCAATATGGTCGAGTGGAAACGTACAGCAAATGGTCCTTTGCGCACAGAGTTTACTTTGAGCTATGCACCCTATATGGTCGATGGTGTTGAGGTTCTCGTGAGCAAGAATTATAGCCTAGATGCCAATAGCCATTTTACCAAAGTTACCGATACTTATAGTGGCAGTTTTGAGCAGCTGCCTCTTGCAGTGGGTTTTATGATACATTCGCTCGATGCTCCATACTATAACCAAAAAGGGATGATGGCACTCTACGAACCAGTCTCAGATGGTAATCCCGAGGTGGGTGGCGAAATTGGAGTTGCAGTATATGTTCCCCAGAGCGATAGCTTGGCTACAAGAATTTCGGATCATTCGCTCCAACGGGTGAGTGCCAATTCGGGTATTCCATTTTCGTATTATATTGGTTCGGCATGGAGTCAGGCAAATATGCAGGATGCTCAGTCGTGGTTTGACCATTGTCAGCGATTTGTTTCGACACTCCATGAGCCATTGATTGTTAAACTCTATTAATGTGATACTCGGATCTATGAAACACCTTTATCTTATTTTGATGGGAGTTTTGACTCTCTCTTGTAGCGGTTCAAACCCCGAGCCAGAGTGGTTCGATCGGGCTGTTGATGTTGCCCACAGGCAGTTGCTCTATCAGGTGCAACAATCTAATCTGGTTGCTGGTGATCGTTGTTTTGCTCGTTCGATGGCCGATAGCAGTGCCACCTATGTCAATGCTTATGATTGGACTTCGGGTTTTGCCCCTGGGAATTTGTGGTTGGGCTATGAGCTTACGGGCGACACTCTACTCTTGGGTGCAGCTCGTGACTATACCGATCGTCTTGAACAGTTGCAGTATTATACGGGCACTCACGATCTGGGCTTTATGATCTTTTGTAGCTATGGTCAGGCACAGCGTTTAGCTCCTCGTCGAGGTGATACAACTATTATTATCAATGGTTCTCGAAGCCTAATTTCACGCTTCGATTCTACGATCTGCGCTATCCGTTCTTGGGATTTTGGTGAGTGGAACTATCCGGTGATTATCGACAATATGATGAATCTCGAAATGTTGTTTTGGGCTAGTCGGGTCTCGGGCGACTCACTTTTTGCTCGTGTGGCGACCACCCATGCCAATACCACACTGAAGAATCACTTTCGTGACGATGTTACATCCTATCATGTGGTGAGCTATAATGATGATGGATCGGTCGAATCACAAGGGACAAACCAAGGGTATAGTGACTCTTCGCCTTGGGCTCGGGGTCAGGCTTGGGGGCTTTATGGCTATACGACACTCTATCGCTTTACGGGGCAGAAGAAACACCTTGATCTGGCGACTGCGATTGCCAAATATATAATGGAGAATGCACCATCGCAGAGCGATCTGATTCCTTATTGGGACTACCAAGCACCGTTGATCCCCAACGAACCTCGTGATGCTTCGGCAGCGGCTATTACGGCTTCGGCTCTGCTCGAATTGGGTGGTTATGTTGATCGTGGAGATCTCTATTTTGATTATGCAGAGCGCATTCTTCGTCAGCTCTCTTCGTCGGACTACCTTGCTCCGGTTGGTGAGAATTGCGGCTTTATCCTGCAACACTCGGTGGGGCATAGACCCGCTGGATCGGAGGTTGATGTTCCGCTGAACTATGCCGATTACTATTTTTTGGAGGCTTTGTTACGTTTTAAAGCACTACGATAATGGGACGGTCACTACGAATTATTGTCGCTCTTGTTCTTCTGGTTTTGCCAATTGTAGCACCAGCGCAACGGTCAAAAGAGATCCCCGTTAATGCCAAAATTTTCGGGTATCTCGATCTTGATAACCCTCAACTGTCGGGGGTCAAAGAGGCTTATCAGAGCGGTGATACCGCTGTGGCTGCCCAAAAGCTACTTGACTATTTCCGCTCTCGCATCACCACTGGTCAGAATAAAACGGTAATCAAAACAGGCGATCAACAGATGGCCGATGATGCTCTCGAACATCGCTTCTTTGCCCATTCGAGCTATGAGCCACTATTCTATGGCGAGGATATTAATTGGGACTATTGGCCGATCAAAGATAATGAGTTGCGGTGGCAACTTCATCGGCATAAGTGGTTTACGCCCATGGGGAGGGTCTATCGTGTGACAGACGATGAGCGATATGCTCGGGCTTGGGTCGATCAATTTATGGATTGGATCGAGAAAAATCCGCTGGATGTCTCGCCCGACGATGGCATAGACGATGATAATGTCAATTATTCGTGGCGCACCCTTGAGGTTAGCATTCGGCTCAACGATCAGTGCAATCAATTGCCTCTGTACATCGAATCTGAGTGGTTTACACCAGCTTTTTTGACTCAATTTTTGGTCAACTATTATCGTCAAGTAGAACATATCATGGGGCATTTTTCGGCCGCCGGTAATCACCTGCTGTTCGAGGCTCAAAGGGTGCTCTTGGCAGGGTCGTTTTTCCCCGAATTTCGTAATGCCGAGCAGTGGCGAAAAACAGGCGTAACCATACTAGCCGAGCAGATCAAAGCCCAAGTATATGACGATGGGTTCCAATATGAACTTTGCCCTCATTATCACCTAGAGAGTATCCGCCTCTTTATGAAAGGGCTAGAGATCGCTCAAGCAAATGGCTACCAAGGGGATATACCCGAGAGCTACCGAGAGACTATCGAAAAGATGGTTGTGGCGTACTATAATATCCTTTTTGCCGACTATTCACCCCCAATGTTTAGCGACACCCGATATGCTACGCCCCAGAGTATTATAGCCAATTTCGCCTCGTGGCATAAGCTATTTGCAGAGAATCAGCAGATCGAATATTTTGCAACTCGTGGGGCGAGTGGTTCTTTGCCCGATTATACTTCTCGTGGTTTTCTTGATGCAGGATTTTTTACTTTCCGTTCGGGATGGCTCTATGATGATACGGCAATGATTGTCAAGGCGGGGCCTGTGGCTTTTTGGCACAATCAGCCCGATAATGGGACTTTTGATCTATGGATTGGGGGGCGTAACTTTTTCCCTGATTCGGGGTGTTATGTCTATGCCGGAGACGAGAGTGTAATGAAGTGGCGCAATTGGTTTCGCTCCACTGCCTCTCACACTACTCTAACACTGGATAATCGTGATCTTGATACAACCGATTCTCGCACCTTGCTGTGGGATTGTGATTCGGAGATAGAGCGATTGGTAACCCAAAATCAGTCGTATGAGGATCTAGCACATCGTCGCTCGATCTATTTTGTCGAGAAATCGTTTTTTGTTATTGTCGACGAGGCATTGGGTGATGGCTCGGGCGAGGTGGGTCTGCATTTTCAATTGGATGCCAACCCCGTTTTGGTCGACACTCTTATGGGAACAATAGCCACAACATACACGGATGGCAATAATATTTTGATGCGAAGTTTCTCTTCTGCGCCAATGACCATCATCGAGGAGCAGGGTTGGATGTCTCGTGAATATCTCGATAAGGTGGAGCGACCTGCCTACTCTTTTGTGGTGGATAAAAGTGCAGATGACACGGCAGTGCGTTATATTACTGTTATTCTCCCCGTGCAGGATGCCCAGAAGAAGTGCAAGATAGATGCTAAGATCCTCAAAGTCAACGATAATCAGATGGAATTGATGGTCAAGGTTCAGGACAAGAAATACAAGATGGGTTATGACCTACAATAAGAGTGCGAACGTTTTCTAAAGATTTAAATTCTTATAACCATGCAATTATATCAAAATATTATAGCTTCAATTCTGAAATATCACCCTGTTAGCGAAAAGACTATCGAGCGATTGATTTCGCACTTTACAGAGCACAAACTGGCACCAAGAAGTCAGATAATCACCAAAGGCAAACTTGACAAGAAGGTCTATTTTATCGAGAGTGGATTGACCCGTTCGTTTTGTTATTGCAACGACAAAGAGGTGACTTCATGGTTTTCGATGGAAGGCAATGTCACTTTTGGGCTGCTGGATTTGTATCGCAATGAGCCTGGGTTTGAGTTTGTCGAGACTCTCGAACCAACGGTTGCCTATTCTGTTTCTATTGATGATATTAATCAATTGTGTGCTGAGTGTATTGATTTCACTCTATATTGGTTGAAGATTCATCAAGAGTGCTTACTTGCTGTTCAGCAGCACCGAGTCGATCGTCTTTCGTTGAGTGCACGAGAGCGTTACGAAAAGTGGACTTTGGAGTATGGCTCTCTGAATCTGCGTATTAATTTGGGGTATATCGCCTCTTTCTTGGGGATGGAGCTTCCGACTTTGAGTCGCATTCGTGGGGAGTTGTGTTTGTAGCTTTTTAGTTGGGAATTTCCAATTGCGACAGCGGAGATTTTGCCTTTGCAAAAGGTAAAATCTCTACGGGGCGGACGGCTCCCCCCGTCGGGAGCCCCGTAACCCTGAAGGCTTACGAGTCACACCGACAGCCGCCCGAGAACACACCATATCTTCGGGGTAGAATCTTTTCAATCTTCCGACCACCCTTGGGACGCTCCCACAGCCGTCCGAGAATATATCATATCTCAGGAGAAGTAGAATCTTTTTCGGCTATTACCGACAGATAATATCTACTACCTCATCACCATATCTAAAAACAAATTGCTGTGAGACACCCTCTATCACGATTAACTCACCTGTCGAACATGGTCGGGCATTAATAATATTGACCAAAACACGATCTGTAACAATATGATATGCTGCACGATTGATCTCTCGTGATCGTTGTACCCGCCAAATGCGTAGCTCCTCGAATAACTCGGGGTCGAGACACGATGCAAGATATTTGCTCTGTGATGGTTTGAGTGGTGATACGCCCTTGGGGGTTGTCTCTGTGGATGGGGATGCTTTATCAGAAGATCCACTAGATGATGAAGTCTCAGCAGAAGAACCATTCTGAACTATATCATGGCTCGGATCCCTCTTCTCACGCAACATCTTGACCATCTTCTCGGGTGATGATCCCAGCAACTCCATAATCAATGTGGAGCGTGTAAACTGCAACTTCTGCAAATCAAACCCCTCTCGACCCACTCGCCAAAGACCCTGCTTTAGAGCCAAAGCACGTAGAAAATCGCTAAAGTAGTTCTTGTAAATACGTTTAGTGTCCTTGTTGTCAAAATTCAACCTATTGGCCGAAATAGCCAAAGGTAATAGCAACTCCATACCACGCTCGAAAAAGTAGTTCGCCCCATCTCTAGTTCGTTTCAGTGCCAAATCGTCATTACGCTCATCGAGCATACGCTGCAACTGATCGCAAAAGCGACGTGCAACACCAAACAGCTCACTCTCAAGGGTAACCTGTGTCGAATTCCATTTCTGACAAACCGACTCGGGGACAACCGAAGAAAAACGATTCAAAAAACGATACAACCGCTCGTAACCATCCAAGAGATCCTCTAGCTCAAACAACGAGAGGATCTGCCGCTGATAATAGTGGCGTGAATCGCTCTCCAATTGCTCATGGCTCGGAATATTCTGCTCTATCTCTTGCGCAAAATTCCGCACTAAAGAGTCGCTATAAATAGCCCGAGCATCAATCCGACTGCTAAGAACAATCCCCTCCAAGGTGCGACAACGACTCAGCGCAACATAGACCTGCCCATGACTAAACGCCTGTGCCGCATCAATAATTACACGGTCGAAAGTCAGCCCCTGACTCTTGTGTATTGTGATTGCCCATGCCAGTTTCAATGGATAGTGGCGAAAGATCCCCTCGATCACCGTGTCGATCTGCTGGGTCTCTTTGTTAATATCATATCGTTGATTCTCCCAACTCTCGATCTTGACCTCGATGGGTGTACCATCCTCCAATTCCACT
>JAWXTL010000068.1:0-7617 GCA_044433565.1 Rikenellaceae bacterium
GGTCATGTGCTATGAAAGAGTTTAGGGATAATCAATGAGGGGGGCGTCGCCCTGCTGAATTTCCTTGTGGAAAGTCTCGCTGTCGCAATTATAACCACCGCTCCCTTCCGCCAAATCCCAGGCGAATACTAAGAAATTAAAAATTAGAGTTAATGTTTCAGCGCAAATTATTACCTTTGTGTGATTATTCATTGACTTTCAACAACAAAAGATTAAATAGACAAATTAAGATAACTTATGAAAACTCCAAAAAGATACCTCGTAACCTCGGCTCTACCTTATGCAAATGGTCCTGTACACATTGGACACCTTGCTGGGGTCTATCTTCCTAGTGATATTTATACCCGCTTCTTGCGCCTAAGGGGCGAAGATGTATTGTCGATCTGCGGATCTGACGAACATGGTGTGCCTATCACAATCAAAGCCAAAAAAGAGGGAATTACCCCTCAGCAGGTTGTAGATCGCTATCATGGAATTATCAAGGAGGCTTTCAAAGGGTTGGGTATCTCGTTTGATATTTATTCTCGCACCTCTTCGCAAACACATCACGAAACAGCGGCAGATTTCTTTAAGACTCTTCATGACAAAGGGGAGTTTATCGAACAGACCTCAGAGCAATATTTTGACCCCGAAGCTCAACAATTCCTTGCCGACCGTTATATCACCGGTGGGTGTCCTAAGTGTGGTGCCGAGGGTGCGTATGGTGACCAATGCGAGAAGTGTGGCTCGACGCTTTCGCCTACCGAGTTGATCGACCCTCGTTCGGCTATTAGTGGTGCAAAACCTATTATGAAGCAGACCACACACTGGTATTTGCCGCTTGATAAACATCAGTCGTTTTTGGAGGATTGGATCCTTCGCCAACATGGTGCTCAGGGCTCGGGCGAACACTGGAAATCGAATGTCTATGGTCAGTGTAAGAGTTGGTTGGATGCAGGGCTTCAACCTCGTGCTGTGAGTCGTGATTTGGATTGGGGGATTCCTGTTCCGGTCGAAGGCGGCGAGGGCAAGGTGCTTTATGTTTGGTTTGATGCTCCTATTGGTTATATCTCGGCAACCAAGGATTTGACCCCTGATTGGGAAACCTATTGGAAGGACGAAGAGACCAAGATGGTGCACTTTATTGGTAAGGATAATATTGTTTTCCACTGTATTGTTTTCCCTGCTATGCTTCGTGCTCATGGTGGCTATAATCTTCCGGAGAATGTCCCTGCCAATGAGTTCTTGAATCTCGAAAACGATAAGATTTCGACCTCAAAGAACTGGGCGGTTTGGTTGCATGAATATCTCGAAGAGTTCCCTTCGCAGCAAGATGTTCTTCGTTATGTGCTTTGCGCTAATGCTCCTGAGACCAAAGATAATGACTTTACTTGGCGTGATTTTCAGGCTCGTAATAACTCGGAGCTGGTTGCTATTTTTGGTAACTTTGTGAATCGTGCTTTGGTTTTGACCTCAAAGTATTTCGAGAATCGAGTACCTTCTTGTGGTGAACTTTCGGATTTTGATCGTGAGATTATCGAGGGTGTTGCTTCGTCTAAGGCTTTGATCGAGAAGTGTATTATGGGTTATAAGTTCCGTGAGGCACTCAAAGAGATGATGAATCTTGCCCGTTTGGGTAATAAATATTTGGCTGATACTGAGCCTTGGAAGGTTGCTAAGACCGATTTGGAGCGTACGGGTACAATCCTTAATGTTGCTTTGCAGATTTGTGCTAATCTTTCGATTGCTTGTGAGCCATTTTTGCCTTTCACTAGCGATAAGTTGCTTGGTATGTTGGCTTCCGAGAAGTTTGGATGGGATCGCCTTGGGGCTATGGATCTTTTGTTGGATGGTCACTCTTTGGCTAAGGCTACTTTGCTTTTCGAGAAGATTGAGGATTCTCAGATTGAGGCTCAATTGGCTAAGCTCGAAGCTACTAAGACGGCTAATGAGGCGGCTAATGTTACTGTTGAGCCTCAGAAGGAGCTTTGTTCGTTTGATGATTTTATGAAGATGGATTTGCGTGTGGGTCGCATCATTGAGGCTGAGAAGGTTGCTAAGACCAAGAAGCTTTTGAAGTTGCTTGTTGATACGGGGATCGACAAACGTACTATTGTTTCGGGTATTGCCGAACATTTCACTCCCGAGGAGTTGATCGGAAAGCAGGTGACCGTACTTGCCAACCTTGCTCCACGTGCAATCAAAGGTATCGAAAGTCAGGGGATGTTGCTCTTTGCCGAAGATCCAGCCTCGGGCAAACTTCATTTGATGAATCCGGCGGTCGAGACTCCCGAAGGGTCGCAGATCGGTTAGCACCCCTCCCTATGGTTCTTCTGGGAATCAATAAAATAGTTTGTTGAATACAAATACATACAACAACGATGCGAAAACTACTAACACTTCTTCTCTTGGCTATTTGCTCCACTTTGGGGGCACTTGGTCAGGGGCAATGGATTACACATCCTGATTTTGCTCATTCCCCTAACCAGTGGTTTGAGCTTCGGCGATCTTTTGATTTGGATTCTCCTTCTGATTCTCGGGTGGAGTGTCGGGTGAGTTGTGATAGTAAGTATTGGCTCTATGTCAATGGTGAGTTGGTGGTTTTTGAGGGTGGGCTAAAGCGTGGGCCTAACGCTCAGGATAGCTATGTTGATCGGGTGGATATTGCTCCTTATCTACGGGCGGGTCAGAATACGGTGGCTATTCTAATGTGGTATTTTGGTCGTGAAGGCTTTTCTCATAAGGATAGTGGTGTGGCAGGTCTCTTTTTTGAGAGTCCTTTGTTGGTGAGCGATCAGAATTGGAAGATTCGGGTTTCGTCGGCTTATGGTTCGACGGGCGATCCTCAGGCGAACTATCGTCTTGCGGAGAGCAATGTTCGCTATGATGCTCGTTGCGAAGAGTCGGATTGGATGCTTGGAGAGTATGATGATTCTCGGTGGGCTTGGGCTCAATGTGTAGGCAAAGAGGGCGATTCTCCTTGGAATGCTCTTTGTGATCGAGAGATTCCGCAGTTTAGGTATTCGGATGTTGTTAGCACTTCGGACTTTGTTCGCTCGGGCGATACTATTATTTTGCAGTTGCCCTATAATATGCAGTATCACCCATATATCGAGGTCGATGCTCCCGAGGGATTGACCGTGCGCTTTGATCCTGATAATCTCTACACGCTCAATGATGTGCCTCTTAGGGGCGAATATATTACACATCAGGGGCGGCAGTCCTATCTGCATTTGCCTTGGATGAGCGGTCATAATATCCTTTTTATTGTCGATCCCGAGGTAGAGGTCACACGAGTTGGTTATGTGGAGTCGGGCTATGATACAGAGTTTTGTGGCACTTTCGAGATTGATGATCCTCAGATTATGCGCTATTTCGATAAGGCGCAACGTACCCTCTATGTCAATATGCGTGATACCTATTTCGATTGTCCCGACCGAGAACGTGCTCAGTGGATTGGCGATGGGGTTATTCTTAGTGAGGAGAGCTCTTATCTTTTGGATCAACGGGCTGCTCTTTTGACTCAGAAATTCTATCGAGAGCTATTTGGGTGGCAACGCTCTGATAGCACCCTCTTTGGGCCCGTACCTGCTGGAAACTGGAGCAATGAGCTTCCGCAACAGATTCTCGCTGCGGTGGGAAGCTATGGCATTGGTCTTTACTATATGAATAGTGGCGATCGGGCGATGGTCGAATATGCCTATGAACATATCAAGCGATATTTGGAGTTGTGGAAAGTCGAGGCTGATGGCACTGTCCCTTTCCGCTATGGCGGTTGGACTTGGGGTGATTGGGGCGATCAGATCGACCGTCAATTGGCGGAACATATTTGGTATTATATTGCGCTGGATAATTTTGCCAATTTCTCTGACCTTTTGGGTCATACCACCCAAGGGGAGTTGGCACGAGCGAAGATGGCCTCTATCAAGGATCGACTAAATCGAGAGTTCTGGACTCCACGAGGATATATGACACCGGGGCTTACCACCGAGATCGACGATCGTGGCAATGCTCTGGCGGTGGTGGCAGGGATCGCTTCGAGCGATAAATATCCTGTGCTTTTGAAGCTTTTCTCAGAGGTCGAACACGCAAGCCCTTATATGGAAAAGTATGTGATGGAGGCTCTCTTTCTAATGGGAGAGGGGGAGTTTGCAATCGAGCGTTTCAAACGTCGTTATGCGCAGATGATCGACCATCCTAGTTGTACTACACTTTGGGAGTTTTGGTATTATGGCGATTCGGTGAACCATGCTTGGAGTGGAGGTCCCTTGTCTGTCTTCTTTAAGAATATTGCAGGTATCAAACCTTTGGCGGCAGGTTATCGAGAGTTTAGCCTCTTTTTTGATCTGATTGGCAAAGAGAGTCTCAGTTGCAGTATGCTCTCTGTGAGGGGGCAAATCTCTTTAGATGT
The DNA here is from genome assembly GCA_044433565.1 of Rikenellaceae bacterium. Classification (GTDB taxonomy): domain Bacteria; phylum Bacteroidota; class Bacteroidia; order Bacteroidales; family Rikenellaceae; genus Mucinivorans. The sequence goes on from JAWXTL010000068.1 coordinate 4,391, forward strand.
CAACCTTAGCGGTGGAGTCACCACAATCAAGGCTCAAGTGCCAGAGGGATCGACAGCAATCATAAGAGTGCCTGTTTCAGCCAAGAACCTTAAAATGAACGTCTCGGCTCAACAACGAGAGAGCGACAACCAATATCACTACTATGCAATCCCTCAGGGCGAATGCCAGATAGAATATACTAATTAAACTCTACTTTTGAATATGGAATACTCACGATCCTATATCGCCAAGTTGGTCTTCATCTTTTTTGGAGCTATAATTGCCGTTGCATCTCTGATCTACTCTAATTATATTGCCAAGGAGCTCTCTGACAAGGAGCGTCGTGAGATTAGCCTGTGGAGTCATGCCCTTCGCACCGAGCAGCTAAACCTTCGGGATCAGATTATCCTTGAACTTACGGCTCAATCGACCGATATTCCAGCGATTGTGGTCGATGAGTATATGCGTATTTTTAGTAAGCAGAATATATTGGATAGCGAGATTGATAGCCCTGCTAAGTTGCGTCATCGGCTAGAGGAGATGACCGGCGGAGGTCGTACCCCGATCCCTTTGCAGATTGATGGTCGTTATCTCACGGTGTTTTATGATGAGTCGGTGCTTCTGAAGAGTTTGGTTTTGTTTCCTTATTTCCAGTTGTTGGTGATTGCTGTTTTGGGTGGGTTTATTTTGATTACCTATCGTTCGATGAAGGCCAGTGAGCAGAACAAAGTTTGGGTTGGGATGAGCAAAGAGACGGCGCATCAGCTCGGAACACCTACTAGTTCTTTGCTAGGTTGGGTCGAGTATCTACGTACCCAAGAGTCGATGGATCAGGAGATTGTCACCGAGATGAACAAAGATGTCGTGCGTTTGATGAAGGTAGTGGATCGTTTCTCGAAGATTGGCTCTTCGACACTATTGGTTTCGTTGGATGTTTTGGAGTTGGCCAATTCGGTGGTCGATTATTTCCAGACTCGTATTCCTCGTAACACCCGTTTGACCTTTAGTACAGAGTCTGTTGATTCTATGCAGGTGATGGCAAATGGTGCTTTGTTGGAGTGGGTGTTTGAGAATTTGTTGAAGAATGCGCTCGATGCCTTAAAGGGGCAGGGGTCAATAGATGTTACTATTCGTACGACTAACAAGTATGTGGTTATTGATGTTACGGACACGGGCAAGGGTATTGCTAAGGCTAATTGGAAGCGTATTTTCTCACCTGGGTTTACTACTAAGACTCGTGGTTGGGGATTGGGTTTGTCTTTGAGTCGACGTATTGTCGAGAGCTATCATCATGGTAAGATTTTTGTTGCCTCTTCGGAGATCGACCATGGTACAACTATGCGTGTTCAGTTGCGCAAGGGGTAGTTGTTTTGTCGGGCTTTGTAGGAATAGAAATGGTTTAATTGCGATAGCGGAGATTTTCCTTCTGTAAGAAGGGAAATCTCTACGGGGCGGACGGCTCCCCCCGTCGGGAGCCCCGTACTATTTCATAGCACGGGACACACCGACAGCCGTCCGAGAACATTCCATATCTTCGTCAAAAAAAAGGTTGCCCAGACAACAATGCCCAAGCAACCCAAATATCAAAAGACCCAAAAGTCAATTATTCATCAAAAAGATCAATAGTATGATAGCCCGATTCACTCTGCGAAGGCTCGTCATCATAATCCAAAACCTCACGTTCCCGACGTGAAGGAACACGTCGTGCATCACGAAGGCTCAAAATCTCCATCTCACGTCGCTTCCAAGCAGGAATATTCTCCAGCTCATCTGGCGAAAGCTCTCCAATAGAACGATTGGCGGTCAATAACTCCTGCTCAACACTCTCCCCCTCTGGTGAGGTCTCAGAAGAAGCATCCTCACCAAGTGAAGCCTCAGCCGCCTCCGAAGCGACCGCCACCGAAGGTGCCGTCGCAGCAGCAACTGGTGCCAAAACCTCACGAGAATGCACCTCACGAGAAGGTCTCGAAGGCTTAATAATATCCACAACCTCAAATTCCGAAGTGTCAGAATCCTGCTCTCGCTGCGAAGCAGCCAAAGCCCCATCCTTCTGGTCGCCATCAAAATCAATAACCTCACGCTCTGGGCGATATTTACGCACAGGAACATAATGCGAAGGGTCAACATCCCCCGCCTCAGAAGACTTCTGCTGCTCATCTGCGCCCCCCAAAGTACGCTGATAGTACTCCTTGAGCGAAGGCAATCCCTCAATATCAAATCCCGTAGCCACAACCGTAGCACGAATCTCGCCCGGCTGCAATGTATCATCAAAACCAATACCCCAAATCAAGTTGGTATTGTTGTTGTTGTCCGATTTCTCTTGTATATAACTGGTTATCATACCTGCCTCAGACATAGTAATCTCTCCCTCGCCCTCGCAACTCGAAATATTAACCAACGCCTGAACCGCACCAGCAATACTGCGATGGTGCAACAGAGGAGAAGACATAGCATCGTTCAGAGCCTTGATAGCACGACCCTCGCCACTTGCCACTGCCGAACCCATAATAGCCACACCGCTATCTTTCATCACACGTGTCACATCGGCAAAGTCGACATTCACAACATGAGGGTGGATAATAATCTCCGAAATACTACGAGCAGCAATAGCCAAAATATCATCTGCCTTGGCAAATGCTTGGCGGAAAGGCAGGTCACCATAGATCTCCACTATATGTGCATTGTTGATTACGATCAACGAATCGACGTGTTTGCTCAGTTCGGCTATACCTGCGATGGCTTGTTCGACACGAGGGCGACCCTCGCTCTCGAACGGAATAGTCACTATGGCAACGGTCAGAATACCCATCTCTTTGGCTGCGGCGGCAATCACCGGAGCGGCTCCAGTGCCTGTACCACCACCCATTCCGGCTGTTACAAAAACCATCTGAGTATTATTGACCACAAAGACCTCTTTGATCTCGTCGATACTTCTTTGGGCATCTAGGCGTGCTTTGTCGGGGTTACTACCTGCTCCTAGCCCTTCGCCCATCTGGATCTTGTTGGCCACGGGGCTTTTCGATAGAGCCTGTGCATCTGTGTTACAGACCATAAACGATACATCGGTCAGACCCTGACGATACATATGGTTGACGGCATTACCGCCACCACCACCCACGCCAACAACCATTATTATTGATGAGGTTAAAGGGGACATATTAAATTCCATTGTTCTTGCTCTTTCTTTTGTGTTCTGTTTTTTTTTGCTTTGTGGGTTGTCTTTGGGACTTTCTGGGACTTTCTGGGA
>JAWXTL010000069.1:0-7599 GCA_044433565.1 Rikenellaceae bacterium
GATCTTCCTGGTAGTGGTTTTTCGGATTGGGGTTCTCGTGAGGTGATAGAGTTGGAGTTTATGGGCGATGTTTTGGCCGATGTTATGGCTAAATCGGGGGTCTCTTCGGCCTGTGTTGTTGGTCACTCTATGGGGGGCTATGTTGCTTTGGCTTTTGCTAAGAAGTACCCTCAGTTGGTTTCTCATTTGGTTCTTTTGCACTCTTCGGCTTATGGCGATAGCCCCGAGAAGGTTGTCAATCGGGAGCGTGAGATTGAGTTGGTTGCCGCTGGTAAGAAGGAGATGTTGGCACGTGTTAATCCCGGTCGTGGTTTTTCATCGGCGAATGTTAAGAAGTTCGAGGAGGTTATCGAGGGTCTTTACGATCAGGTTATGATGACCGAGGATGAGGCTATTATTGCTACTCTTCGGGGGATGATGAATAGGGGTGATAGTTCGGAGTTTTTCGCTAATTTCTCGGCTCCTCGATTGATGATTTTTGGTGATTCAGATAATTATATTCCTTTGGAACGTGCGCAGCAGATGATTTCTGATTTCTCTGGTTCGGAGTCAGTTGTTATTGAGGGGGTGGGTCATATGAGTTTTATCGAAGATGAGTCACGTGCTTTGTTGGAGTTGACTAGTTTTATTGAGCGCAATAAAATAGATTAAGAGATATGGTATTGTTTTCGGACGGGCTCCCTCTGTAAATTACCCCTGCACTCTTTCATAACACATGACCCAGCAAAAGTCCCAGAAAATACCCGAGTGTCCCAGAACAATCAATCTCTTCGGGAGGGCAAAATGGTTCAATTGCGATAGCGGAGATTTTGCCGTAAGGTAAAATCTCTACGGGGCGAACGGCTCAAGGGTGGTCGGAAGATTGAAAAGATTCTACCCCGAAGATATGGTGTGTTCTCGGACGGCTGTCGGTGTGACCCGTCCGCCCCGTAGAGATTTCCCTTCTTACAGAAGGCAAATCTCCGCTATCGCAATTGAAACTATTTCTGAAATAGGTCTCCTTGAATAGCACAATTATATTTAGGTTTTAGCTGTTTATGTTTTGGTAGATATTTCTTTATTTGTTTTGCAATGGCATAGGCCAAATTAACTGGCACAGCATTACCAATCATTTTATATCCATAATCAACTTTGTCATAAAGGAATTCGTAAGAATCGGGAAACCCTTGTATTCTAGCTACCTCTCTAACACTCATTCGCCTGTAAAGATGTTCTTTGTTGATCACAAATCGTTGGACATTAGGTTCAATCTTTTCCATTTTAGGGGCTTGTGGATGTAATTGACATTGCCTTCCACTTGCTTGAACTGTGAAAGCTGGTTCATCCCACGATCTAACTCTATTTCGAGACATATATATTGGTGAATAACTGCCAACAAAGTATTCATGATTGGGGATTTTACAATATTTGCCATTTGTGAGATTTTTATCCAACGCTGCAATAGCAGTATCTTTAAGATCCCAAATAGAGTCTCTTAAAGTTGGCTTTCTGACCATTGGGGTAGGAAATTCAAAGGATTTGATACACAAATCTTTTCTAAATCCTATATAAAAAACACGATCACGGTCTTCTGCAACATTGAAATCATTGGCATTTAACATCTTGACATTGACATCATATCCTGCTTCATCAAATAATTTCATGAATCCATTTACTGCATCACTATGGCGTTTTGCTAACATACCTGATACGTTTTCGGCTACAAAAAACAGTGGCTGTTTATCTCTAATGATACGAATATACTCTAGAAATAGTTGACCTCTCGAATCGTTAATACCTTTCAAAGATCCAGCTTCACTCCATGATTGACATGGAGGACCTCCAATAATTCCATCTACGTTATGAGGTAATTCATTAGATGATACCTTTCTAATATCACGTTCTATTAATGCAATATCAGGGAAATTGTGCCTAAATGTTGGACATATCTTCTTGTCGAATTCGTTTGCTAGTATGGTTTTGAATCCAGCTTTGTGAAACCCCAGATCCAAACCTCCTGCACCTGTAAATAAACTAATAATATTCATCCTTATATTTTGTATGTAATTAATGTTGCTGATTTAAGTTGAGCAGGATTGTTAGGGTTCTTGATTAATATGCTCTTTATTTGAAGATTAGTGAAATCCTTCTGCAAATCATATAACCTCTGAATATTTGTAAGTTTGCTTAGTTGATTGTCGTTTATTATTACCATAAGATTAAAAGCACATGAGGTATCACGTTGATAGTGATCTCCAAAAACCTTGAAAGGGTTTTCTATACTCCACATGCCCCTAACTCTTAAATGAGTAATACCCAGAGGATCGACTCTGTTTACTCGTCCCAACTCTCTTGTTGATGTAAATTCAACACCTTGAATGCTTTCTACTCCTGTTTTAATTCTATTTTTGATTATTTTATATGTTTCTTCATTGGCGCAATAATCTTCACCATAGACTAATGCTAAAGATTTAAGATGTGAATTTTTTACTACACCAATGCAATATAACATATCTTTCTCTGTCCAAACCTCACAGCCTCTACAAGCCTTACTGATCATAGTACTGGACGAGTATAATTTATCTTTGGGGTGGCTGCTATTTAGTGCTATGGAGTTGTCATTGGATTCTATTTTTTTGATCTCAATAGCAAGATCTCCCCTAATTATTGCATCAGGTGGATTGTTTTTATTCCCTAGGTAGGCGAAGGTTTCTGATAGTTTTTTTGCACGTAACTCAGCGTTCATCACCCCTGTTGTTCCTGCAAATAAATCTTTGATATATTGTTCAAGCGACTCTCCCATGTCATTGGCACGGTTATGTTGGGAAGCATATTCTTTCAATGTGAGTTGAGGATTGCTTACTAAGTCGTATATAGCATCTGTAATATTTCGTTTCATTGTATATATTTGGATTTCAATTTATAAATATTGCGCCGTGTAGCTAGGCTCGACTTCTTTTAGCTCCTCGGGTGTTCCCTGAGCTACTATTCGACCCCCAGCATGACCGCCCTCTTCTCCTATATCTATTATGTAGTCGGCCGATCGGATTACATCCAGATTGTGCTCTATGACCATCACGGTATTTCCTCGTTCTACTAGTTTCTGGAGCACCTCCAATAGCACCCTTATATCCTCGAAATGCAAACCAGTGGTTGGCTCATCAAGGATATATAACGTACTTCCTGTATCTCTTTTGGCTAGTTCGGCAGCTAGTTTTATCCTTTGACTTTCGCCTCCCGATAGGGTGGTGCAGGGTTGCCCCAAGGTTAGGTAACCCAAGCCGACATCCTGTATTGCTTTTAGCTTTTGGAAGATTGAGGGTATGTGCTCGAAAAACTCTACACTTTGGTTTACTGTCATTTGGAGCACCTCGTTTATGTTTCTCCCTTTGTATTTCACTTGCAGGGTGTCTTGGTTGTAACGGTTTCCGGCACATGATCGACAGGTCACGTAGACATCGGGCAAGAAGTTCATCTCTATGGTTTGCACTCCTGCTCCTCGACACTCCTCACACCTTCCTCCTTTGACATTAAACGAAAAACGTCCTGCTTTGTATCCTCTGATTTGTGCGTCGGGCGTAGCTTCGAATAGTGATCTTATATCGGTGAATACGTTGCTGTATGTTGCAGGATTGCTTCTTGGGGTGCGCCCTATGGGTGCTTGATCGACTACCACCATTTTGTCTATATTTTCCAGTCCTGAGATTGATTGGTATGGTAGTGGTTGGTCGAATGAGTCGTATAGCTCACGTGAGAGTATTGGGCGTAGTGTGCCGTTGATTAGCGATGACTTTCCACTTCCGCTGACTCCTGTTATGCACAGAAATATTCCTAGTGGGAATTTCACATCAATATTTTTGAGGTTATTTCCCGTGCACCCTTTTAGCTCTATGAATTTCCCGTTGGGTTCTCTTCTGGTTTTTGGGATCTCTATTTCTCTTCGACCTGTTAGGTAGTCGGTTGTGTAGGTTTGCTCTTGGAGCACATCTTCTAGTGTTCCTGCCGCCGAGATCTCTCCTCCTCGTCGACCGGCTTTGGGACCCACATCTATTATCCAGTCGGCTGTTCGGATCATCTGCTCGTCGTGTTCGACCACCACCACTGTGTTTCCTGCATCTCGCAGCTGCCTTAGCGAGTTGATTAGTTTTAGGTTGTCTCTTTGGTGTAGACCGATACTTGGCTCGTCCATAATATAGAGCACGTTGACTAGTTGGCTTCCGATTTGGGTTGCCAATCTTATGCGTTGCGCCTCGCCTCCCGATAGTGTTGCACTACCTCTCGAAAGTGATAGGTAACCCAATCCCACGTCGACCAAGAATCCTAGACGTGAGGTGATCTCTTTGAAAATATCTCGGGCTATGGCTCTCTGTTTGTTCGACAGTCTCTCTTGCACTGTCTCTGCCCATTTCGATAGTTCAAGGATGCTCATATCAGAGATCTCGGCTATACTCTTTTCGTCTACTTTGAAATAGAGCGAGTCCTCTTTTAGCCTAGTTCCTCCACATTTTGAACATGCTTTTCGGAGCATATATTGACTCAGCCATTTTTTCCCTTTCTTTCCGCTCTCTAGCTGTTGCTCTATGTAGTCGGGTATTCCCTCCCATTGCACCAATGCCACTTTGCCTGTTGAGCTTAGGATGTGTAGCGGTTCGCTATCTCCGTTGATTAGTGCTCTGATAAAGTCGTCTTCCATTTCGTTGAATGGCGTTTCGATCGTATATCCGTATCTTTTGAGCAGGGCTTCGATTTTGGTGTAGTGCCATGAGCTAGAATAGCGCCCTAGGGGTTCTATTGCCCCTTTTTTGACCGATTTGGTCATATCGGGGATCACCTTCTCGGTGTCCATTGCACTCTCGTATCCAAGCCCATTACACTGAGGACAGGCTCCAGCTGGGGAGTTGAACGAGAAGGAGTGGGGTGCTGGTTCGTTGTAGGCTATTCCTGTTGTGGGGCACATCAGATTGCGTGAGAAATATCTGACGCTGTCGGGTCTGTCAAGCGAAATGACCATCATCGTTTGACCTCCTTGGCGCATTGCCTCTTGCAGACTCTCTTCGATCCGATCGGTAGGGGTATCTCCTATTATTACACGGTCGATCACCAGCTCTATGTTGTGTACTTTGTAGCGATCTAGCTGTAACCCAGGCTCGAACTCTTGGATCTGACCATCTATTCTGGCTCTTAGGTATCCTTTTTTGGCTAGGGTGACAAAGAGGTCACGGTAGTGCCCCTTGCGCCCTTTGACTATTGGGGCTAGGATTGCTATTTTTTGACCTGCGAACTCTTTTTCGATTAGCTCTACGATCTGCTTATCGCTGAATTTGACCATCTTTTCGCCCGTAGCCTTGGAGTATGCTACCGAAGCACGAGCAAATAGCAGACGCAAGAAATCGCTAATCTCGGTGATTGTTCCCACGGTCGAACGTGGGTTGCGACCTGTTGTCTTTTGTTCGATTGCCACCACGGGCGAGAGACCTGTGATCTTGTCGACATCAGGGCGTTCGAGATTCCCCATAAATTGGCGAGAATATGCCGAGAGGGTTTCCAAATAACGTCTTTGACCTTCGGCATAGATCGTATCGAATGCCAACGACGATTTACCACTACCCGAGAGACCTGTTATGACGGTCAATGAGTTGCGGGGAATGGTCACCGAGACATTCTTTAGGTTGTGCACTCTTGCACCTTCGACCACTATGTTTTGCTGTGGATCTATTTGCCCTTTTTTGCTATTCATTTGCACTCGATACTAATAACCTAGTTTTTTGAAATGGTCGTTTGGCACTTTGACTTTATAGGCTTTGCCCGTAGAGTTTGCATAGTTGTAGCTGCGAATCCATGGATTTAGGATCCTGAGTTGACGGTAATTTGTTCCGTGCTTTTTGGCAAATGCCGACCAGTCTATATTTTTGTCGCTGATGGTTACCACGTCGTAGTTCTCGAATGTTGGGAAGTAGTCTTCGGCGTTTAGCTCAAAACCATATTTTGCAGGATCGGCCATCATGATTTTGAAACTCAAAATACGTGGTAGATAGCGCATAGTCTCCTCGGGAAGGAAAAGATCCCAGTAGTTATCGACCCCTTGACTCTCCATTCGGCGACTCACTCCTGCTTGACCCACATTGTAGGAAGCGGCGGCAAGTGTCCAATTTCCAAATTTGGCATAAGCCCCTTTCAGGTAGCGACAGGCTGCTCGGGTTGCCTCTTCGATATTGTATCTTAGATCGACATTCGATCCTGTTTCGACATTATAGGTTTTGGCTGCCGAGGTGATGAATTGCCACAATCCTGCTGCTCCTGCCGAAGAGTAGGCATTGGGGTTCAAGCCACTTTCGGCTACACATAGGTACTTGAAGTCGTCGGGTACTCCTTGCTCTTTGAGGATTGGCTCTATGATTGGGAAATAGCGTGTTGAGTTCCTTAGGGCTATGGTTGTGCTGGTGTGCATACATGATGTGGTGAGTATCTCACGCTCTATTGCCTCTTGGACATAAGGATATTCCAATGGGATTTTCTCTCCGGCAAAGGTGAGCCCCTGAGGTGCTTTGTTGATCCTTACGTTTATCTTTTGTGGATCTTGGGTTTGCGCCGATGGGGTTGTTGCTCCACATCCTGCAAAGAGTATAGCAAATATACTGGTGGTTAATATTAGTTGTCTCATATTGGGTTTTTATTTTATTAGGTTTCTGAACATTATTTCTAACGATCCTGTTAGGTCTATTATTTCAAAGAGATCGGCCACCGTCAGCAGAATCATTGCCACCAAGAGCCAACGTATTAGGTTTAGTGGTATCTTTTTGGAGTTTCTTGTGGCATACCATGATCCCACTATATTTCCGCATCCGTGTATCAGCCCATATTGATAGACCACTTGGTCGTTGAGGGCGAAGATTAGTAGCGAAAAGGGGATGTACATAAACACTACGAATCCCTTTAGCGCATTTGCCTCCATTAGGTTGTGCCCCATCGAGAGGATTGATGCCGTTAGGATAAAATATCCTACTCCCACGTGGAAGAATCCTCCGTATAGTCCAATTAGCAAGAACCATAGATAGGTGCTGGTTTTGGGCAGGGTGTGTTCTGTTTTTTTTGAGTTTAGGAATTTCTTTGGGTCGAATAGTAGGATAAAAAGTAGGATGATTAGCATCGTGCCAAGTAGGATTTGAAATACGCTTGGCGGAATTTGTACCGCAAAGAGTGATCCAACTATGGCACCAATAACGGCTGGTATTCCCACTCGTAGTCCCACTCTCAGGTCGAGGAATCCCTGTCGGCGAAAACCAACCGACATCACGGCTGTTTGCATCACCACAGGTATTCGGTTTGTTCCGTTGGCGGTGTTCACATCCATCCCCAGTGCTGTAAATAGGGCTAGGGTTAGTGCCGAGGCCGCTCCAGCAAAAGTGTTTACTACCCCCACAAACAACCCCGAGAGGATCAGCAACGCTATGATATGTATATCGACTTCTGGCACCATAAGGTTTTATTGTTGGTCGCAGATCGTATATTTGTCGGCATCGAGATGGGCGGGGAACTGCTTTCGGAACTCTTGTTGTTTCTTCAGATCGAGTACCATTGTGACTCCGCACTCCAACGATGTTGTGGCTTGGGCTAGTGGCA
>JAWXTL010000070.1:0-7523 GCA_044433565.1 Rikenellaceae bacterium
AAATAACAACAATCTCTGAGATCACCGATAGTGAGCCACCCGAACCCCGTACTACCAAAGTAGCACATGACCCAGCAAGAGTCCCAGAAAAGACCCAGAGAGTCCCAGAAAAATCTACGACAGCCGTCCCAGAACAATATAATACCTTATAAAAAGCAAAATGGTTCGAGCCTCCCAAAAAGGATACCCGAACCATTCTATTGGCAGAAGCCCAAAAGAATTATTGCTTAGAAGCCTCAATAGATACTTTTCTAAATTCTTTCATCATTTTTTCAACTTCCAAAGATGCTTTACGAGCACGGGTACCGGCAGCTTTGTTACCATTTGTAAGTTGAGCGTTGGCATCTGTTGTAAATGCTGCCATCGCAGTCTCGATTTTTTCTAGTAGTTCTTTCATTTTTTTGTTCTATTATTTTAGGTTTAATTTTCGTTTGTCTGAACAAAGGTAACTGTTTTTCTCTTTCGTTATATACAAAAAACCATTTTTTTTTCATTTTTTTATATAACTTAGCGAAAACTTAATACCCTATTTCTTAGGTTTTGAACTGCAATAGATGGTCAAGCGACCGGCTTTCATTAACGTTGCATGGTCGATAAAATAGCTCTTGTATGGTTTACCATCTAGCTCGATTTTCTCGATATAGATATTCTCTGGCGTACGATTCACTGCCTCGATCACCAACTCTTTTTGGTCATAGAAATTAGGATCCAACTCGATGGTTACTCGATCGAATGTTGGGGTGGTGATAACATACTCAGGTTTAGATGGACAGCTAGGATAGATACCCATCATCGAGAGGTTCTGCCATGCACTCATTGTTCCTGCGTCGTCGTTACCTGGTAGCCCCCCTGGGGTGTTGCTAAAGTAACGCTCCAAGCAGTTGTTTACCCAATATTGGGTCAGGTATTCTTTGCCTTTGATATAGCTAAAGAAGTATGGATAGCCCATATCTGGCTCGTTGCCCATATCGAAATATCCATTCTCGAAACAACTCACAAGAGAATCTACAAATCGCTGTGAAGAGCCAAATTCTTTGATTAGACCCTTGATGTCATAAGGGATTGCGAACGAATAATTCCATGATGTTCCCTCGTGGAAACCACTCACAGGGGCAAAGTTCTCACCCTCACGAGGATTGAACCCTTCCATAAAAGTACCATCGGCCAATACAGGGCGCAAAAGACCAAAATCTTTATCAAAATATTTCTTATATCCCATTGCTCGTGCCTCAAGAACTTTGGCATCTTCATCACGTCCTAGGTCTTTTGCCACTTGCGCTAGTGCCCAGTCGGCAATATAATATTCTAAGGCTTGTGATACCGAATTGTCATATCGTCCATGTAGTGGGATATAGTAATTCTCGTTGTAGAACTCGTTGTTGCCACGAATTGGCGATCCGGGCATTGCATTTTTTAGCATTGCTTGGTAGAGCTCTTCGGTTGGCACTCCTTTGGTCAATCCCAAGAAATAACATGCCGAAAGATACGGAAGGGCTGCATCACCCTCCATTACCATAAATTCCTGCGAGGCGATCTCGAATTTTGGCAGGTTTCCGCTCTCTTGATACATCTTCATCATCGAACGTACCATATCATTTTGACGCTCTGGGTAGAATAGCGCACCTAGGAATGGCGATATGCGGTAGACATCCCAGCCCGAGAACATCGTCAGACGTGGATCTTCGGGCGAGGTGCGCAAAGTTTCTCCACTAATCATTGCTGGATACTCGCCATTTACGTCACTCAACACATTAGGGTGAATCCAGTTGTGGTATAGTGCGGTATAGAATTGAATCTTTTGATCTTCGTTTCCTCCTTCGAGCGATACAACGCCCAGAGCTTCGTTCCATGCCTCGACTGCTTCGGCTCTCAGCTGGTCGAACGATTTGCCCGATTGCTCTGCTTCGAGGTTCTCTCTTGCATTTTCGATACTCACATACGACACCCCTATGCTCACCTCGATCACTTCGCCTTGGGCTGCATCATAGCTAAATGCCACACCGATTTCGTCACCTGCCATCTCACGTTTATAGGTATCATAGACCTTATATTTACCACTGGTCGAGCTCCACTGCGATACTACCTTAGGTAGATCGGGTTGCTTTTTCCAGTATTTAATATCTTTTGATGGGGTTTCTACCTTGATTACAAAATAGATAGGAATTACGCTTTGAGGCTTTCCGTAGCAGAAGTCACCCATCAGACGATAGCCTTCGACCTCTGTATCGCTAACGATTTTGGCATAACAGCCACTTTCGGTGGTTAGACCTTTACCTATATTAAGTAGTATATTTGCCTGACCCGCAGGGAACGTATAACGGCTACGAGTCGAACGAGTTGTTGCGGTCATTTCGGCACGAACACCTCCGATTGTGGTTGCAAAGTAACCAGCCTGAGCCTCTAGGTTGCTCATTGTATCGGCATATTTGCGATAGTCCACCTCTAGTTTACCCGATGTAGGCATCAGAAGTAGCGACCCAAGGTCGGGGCATCCCACACCACTAAGGTTTACTTGGGTAAAACCGATAGTCCATTTGTTTTCGTAGACATAGGGCGTAGAGCACCAACTATCTGTGTGTACTGAGTGTTCGGGCGAGGGAATGGTATTAAAGGGTGACATACTCACCATACCACCTGGCATTACGGGTCCGGGGTGGGTCACTCCGAAGTTAGAACTGCCGATAAAGGGGTTTACATACGAACTAGGCTCTTGGGCATAGGTGCACAGAGCGGTTGCTGCCGTTAGGAGCAGAATTGAGAACTGTTTTTTCATTTTTATTTTTTGAGTTTGCATACAAAGGTATATCTTTTTTGATTTATTCTCAAATATTCGGGGGTTTAGAATGGCTGGGGGTCTTGATTTTTGGGTTTTTTCAGAAAAAAGCCTCCACGGTTCTTTGCGGTCAGAGGAATTTCCAATTGCGATAGCGGAGATTTACCTTCACCAGAAGGGAAATCTCTACGGGGCGGACGGCTCCCCCCGTCGGGAGCCCCGTACTATTTCATAGCGCAGTTCGCCCGTAGCGTCCGAGAACAGTCCATATCTTCGGGAGTGACAATCTTCCGAATTGCAACAGCAGAGATTTTGCCACAAAGAAACGCACCCCCTTACTGATTACAGAGGAAGCCCTCTCTACTAAAACAGCACCTGACCCAGCAAGAGTCCCAGAAAATACCCAAAAGTCCCAGTACAATCAATCTCAACCCCCACCCCCCGACAAAAACTAACGCAAACGCTGATAACGATCCAAAAGAGTAGAACGAATACCATTCAAACGAGAAATCTGCGAAATAACCTCCTGAGCCTCCTCCATCGACTCCACACCAACCAGCGACCGCTGCAAAGTCTCTACACGCTCGGCCAATACCTTTGCCTTATAGATAACCAACGACTTGGGAATCCACTCCGCTAGATTCTCCGATTCGGTGCGAACAACAATCTCGTGCCGCTCCCAAATCCGACTTGGCTTGTATAGCTCATCCTGAGTCTCGATGTCGACCAAAAATTGTGACACCATTGGGTTCTGGTGATTCAAAAACCACCCCATTGGTGGATGCTCCTCACGATCGTAATATCTGCAATAATCCTCGAATATGGTGCGATATGGCTCATGACTAATCTCGATCTGCTCCTCACGCAACTCATCAATGATGGTCTGGGCAACACCCAATTCGATAACCTCTTCGGGGGTGGTGGCATAGTCGAAGCTCTTATCTCCATAGCGTATGAGCGAAGCGCAGATCTCCCTTTCGAGATTGATTAACTCTCGCTCCCCGACACTCATGGGTTGCGGTGCATTTGACATTGGGGCAAAGAGATCGTCGGGTGGCGCATCGGCTGGGGTGGTATTCTGACGGCTCTCAAATCTCTCTTTGGCAATCTGTGCTCGTGCCACTTGCGCTCCTGCTGCACCATCTACCCGACCTGCTCTTTTTACTCGTACCTCTCGCTCTAGCACATCTCTCTCTATATCCATCAATCGGCTACATTGTGCAATATAGACCGAACGCTGTACATTGTCGGGAATCACCACCAGACTCCCTATTATATCGCTGATGATCTGCGCCCGTTTGATTGGGTCGTCACTCTGCGGACTCGCCATCAAGGTTCGGATCTTGAAGGTGATAAAATCCTCTTCGTGCTCGTGGATATACTCTTCGATCTGGGCGGTGTTGTGCGCACGGGCAAAAGAGTCGGGGTCATCTTCGGGTGGTAGGGGAACGACCCTTACCGAGAGTCCTTCGCCTAGGAGCATATCGACCCCACGCATCGAAGCCTTGATACCTGCACTATCGCCATCATAGATCAGCGTTACGTTCTGCGTGAAGCGTTTGATTAGCTTTATCTGCCCCACCGTAAGGGACGTACCACTCGAAGCCACTACATTTTCGATTCCCGATTGGTGGAGTGATATTACGTCGGTATAGCCCTCGACCAAGATACACTTATCGTTTTGTGATATGCTTCGTTTGGCTAGGTGGATACCATAGAGGGTGTGACTCTTGTGGTAGATTTGGCTTTCGGGGGAGTTGACATATTTGGCTACTTTTTTGTCCGAACGCATTGTTCGCCCCCCGAAGCCTATTACTCTTCCCGATAGCGAGTGGATCGGGAAGATCACACGTCCTGAGTATCGGTCGTAGAGCCGTTTGTCCGATTCGTTTTTGCCCGATAGTCCTGTTTCGACTAGGAATTTCTCTTGGAAACCTTCTCGCAGGGCAGCACTTGTCATTGGCGACCCTTTTTCGGGGCTATACCCTAGCGCAAAGCGTTCGATGGTCTGATCGCTCATCCCTCGTTCGTAGAGGTAGGCTTTGGCGATATTTTGACCCGATGGGGTGTTGAGTTGTTCTCGGAAATATTTCTCTGCCCAGCTATTCAACACCATCATACTCTCACGATCGTCGTTTGCTTGGATCTCTTGCGGGGTGAGGGTTTTTTCTCGTATGGGGATATTATATTTCTTTGCCAACCATTTCAGGGCATCGACAAACGATAGTTTCTCGTGGGTCATGACAAACTTGACGGCACTTCCCCCTTCTCCACAGCCAAAGCATTTATAGAGTCCTTTGGCTGGGGAGACTATAAACGATGGTGTTTTTTCGTTGTGGAAGGGGCAACAAGCGGTATAGTTTGTTCCTTTGCGTTTGAGTTGCACAAAGTCACTCACTACATCTACTATATCTGCTTCGGCGAATATTCGCTCTACCGTTTCTTTATCTATCACTATTTTTTCTTTTGCTGGAATATGAGGTATTTTGTTCTCGGGCGGCTGTCGGTGTGACACGTGCTGCGTAGTAGCACGGGGCTCCCGACGGGGGGAGCCATCCGCCCCGTAGAGATTTCACCTTGCGGCAAAATCTCTGCTACCGCATTCGGAGTTTATTTCTTTAGAAGATATTGTCGTTTCTCGGACGGCTGTCGGTGTGACCCGTAAGCCTTCAGGGTTACGGGGCTCCCGACGGGGGGAGCCGTCCGCCCCGTAGATTTTTCTGACGAAAAATCCGCTATCGCAATTTGAAAATTTTTACTGCGCCCATAGCTCTAACGTACCACCCTGCATGATTATTGAGTGCGGGATCGACGATTGGGTATATGCCTTGCCGTTGAGCTCTGCTCTTTTGTGGTAGGTATTCTGTGGCGAGTAACCGTGCGCTTTGATGGTGAATGATTTACCATTTTTGAGATCTATGGTCGCCTGGTCGAACAGAGGTGATGAGATAATAAAATCTCCACCTGCTGGATTCGATTGATACAGACCCATTGCGTTGAGCAGGTACCATGCCGACATCTGTCCACAATCTTCGTTTCCGCTCAATCCGTCTGGCTCGGCATGATATAGCGAATCGACTATGCGACGTGCTAGGGCTGCACTCTTTTCGGGCTTGCCCATTGCCTCATAGGCGAATATTGTGCTATGAGAGGGTTCGTTTCCGTGTGCATATTGCCCGATCATTCCCGAAATATCGGGTGATGTTCCCTTCTCGGCAACAAATGGGGTCGAGAATAGTGCATCGAGTTTTGCCTCGGCATCTTTTGGTGATGGATAGAGTGAGATTAGCCCCTCGAAATCGTGTGGTGCTAACCATGTGTATTGCCATGAATTTCCTTCGCAGAAATCGTCACCACGGTGCGAAGAGTGTGCAGGGTCGAATGGGGTGCGGAAAGAGCCATCGCTCAATACGCCCTTCATAAACGTATCGCTCTTGTCGAAATAGCGTTGATAACCCTTGCTACGCTCTAGGAACAACTCATAATCTTCGGTGTGTCCCAACTTCTTGGCAACCTCGGCCACAGCATAATCCGAGATGCAATATTCCAACGCCTTAGCCACACTTTCGTTCTCACGGTCGGCACGGATATAGCCAAACTCACGAATATCGCCCAACCCTCGTTGATTGCCATCGGCATAGCTTTTCATTGCTTGATAGGCACGTTGGTGGTCGAAACCCGTGTAATCTTTGAGAATTGCATCGCCAATGATCTGCACCGAGGCAAAGCCCACCATGCAGTTTGTTTCGTTTCCTGCCAAGTGCCATACGGGCATTTGACCTTGCTGATCGTTTATATCCAATAGGGTATTTACATAGGTCGCCACTTTGTCGTTTTCGGTCAGCGTAAATAGTGGGTGTAGGGCACGATAGGTATCCCATAGCGAGAAGATCGTATAGCGATCCTCGGTCGAGGCGTAGATCTTGCCATCGGCACCACGGTAGCGACCATCCACGTCGGTAAATAGCGAAGGGAAGAAGGCTGTGTGGTAAAGAGCCGTATAGAATGTTTTGCGCTGGTCGTCGGTACCGCCTGTGACCACAGCACGTGAGAGATAGTCGTTCCATTGCTCACGGGCATACTCACGAACTTCGGCAAACGATCGTCCACCCTCGGCTACTAGATTACCCTTAGCACCCTCAACATCGACTCCCGAGATAGCAACCTCGATATTCAGAGTATCGGTCGGCTCAAAAGAGATCAGATAATAAGAGTTAGGCACAATGACCTTGGCGGTTTTGGTGTGAGGGTTGAACGTAGTATCGCCCATAACCTCAACAGATCGGATTGCGGCGGAGAACTTGGCGGTGAAATAGACCCTGTCATCTTCTGCCCACCCCTTCGATAGGCGATAACCTTCGACGGTAGTGGCATCGACCTGTGTCATCATCACATCTTCTGGCCAATCCCACCCGATGGCTTGTTTGAGATTGACCACCACCTGAGGCGCAGCTTCACCCTCGGGATAGATATATCGGTGATAGCCCACACGCTCACTAGCCGTTAGTTCGGCTTTGATACCATAGCGATCAAGCTCCACGGCATAATACCCCGCCTCGACTGTCTCGTTGGCACGAGAGAAGCTCGACAGATAATCACGCTTATGGTTAAACTTAGGACTCCCCACAACAGGCATAAAGAGCAGATCGCCCTTGTCGCCAATACCCGTACCGCTAAGGTGAGTATGGGCAAAGCCAATAATCGTAGTATCAGAGATATGGTAGCCCGAGCACCAATCCCACCCCTCAGA
>JAWXTL010000071.1:0-7518 GCA_044433565.1 Rikenellaceae bacterium
GAAACAGCAGAGCAAGAAAAAGAACACGCCAAAAGATTCTTCAAATTCCTAGAGGGTGGCATGGTCGAGATTACTGCTACATTCCCAGCTGGTGTTATTGGCACAACTGCCGAAAACCTAAAAGCTGCTGCCGAAGGCGAAAACGAAGAGTGGTCAGAACTGTATCCTGAATTTGCTGATGTTGCCCAAGCCGAAGGATTTATCGAGGTGGCTGCCGTTTTCCGTGCAATCGCAACTGTCGAGGCTATGCACGAAGAGCGTTATCGCCAACTTCTTTCTCGTCTCGAAGATGGTTCGGTATTCTCTCGTGAAGAGCCAATCTCTTGGCAATGTCGCAACTGTGGATATGTTCACACCGGGTCGGAGGCTCCTGAGCTTTGTCCTGCTTGTGCTCACAAGCGTGCTTACTTCGAGGAGCAAAAGAGCAACCTTTAGTATCTGAAGGGGGTTGACTATTATGGATACAACGGTATTATATAATCTCACCTATGGTCTTTATATCGTGGGTGCGATGGATGGTGATCGTGCTGTGGGATGCACTATTAATACCTGCTTTCAGGTAACTAGCGAGAATCCTATTTTGGCAGTTTCGATCAACAAGAATAACTATACTCTTGATGCTATTAGGCGTTCGGGGCGTTTCTCTTTGTCTATTTTGGCTGAGGAGTCAGACTCTAGCGTTATTGGGGCTTTTGGCTTTGTTAGTAGTAGAGATAACGATAAGTATTCTTCTTTTGGATATGACCTAGCTTTGGGTACTCCTTTGGTTCGGGGTATTTTTGTTGGTCGTTTGATTCTTGAGGTTTTGCAGATGGTCGATAATGAGACGCACGTTGTTGTTTTGGCTCGTTTGATTGATACTGTTGGGGGCGAGGGTACTCCTATGACTTATGGTTACTACCATAAGGTTGTTAAGGGTCGTGCTCCTAAGAATGCTCCTACTTATGTTGCGGAGAGTGCGGAAGAGACTTTGGTGGTTTCTTCGGCATCTTCGGCTCGTCGTCAATATGTTTGTGATATTTGCGGCTTTGTTCATGAGGCAGAGGGGGAGTTGGCGGAGGATTTTGTTTGTCCTTTGTGTAAGCAGGATCGCAGTCACTTTAAGGTTAAGTAGTGATCTTTTCGAATCAATTTTAATTATTACAGCTGGAGATTTTTCTCTGGCTGTTTTTTTTGCATATTTATTACGCAAGACATTGTATAGTTCCTGTTAGAGGAATTTCCAATTGCGATAGCGGATTTTTCGCTAGAAAAATCTACGGGGCGGACGGCTCCCCCCGTCGGGAGCCCCGTAACCCTGAAGGCTTACGTGTCACACCGACAGCCGTCCGAGAACAATCCAAATCTTTGAGGATAGAATCTTTTCAATCTTCCGACCACCCTTGGGACGCCCCCCCACACACAGGAACTCTGCACTACTAAAGTAGCACATGACCCAGCAAGAGTCCCAGAAAATACCCGAGCGTCCCAGAACAATCAATATCTTAGAAGATGATAATATTCCAAATTGCGATAAACCCGATGGCTTTACGAGTCACACCGACAGCCGTCCGAGAAACGAAGCACTCTTCGATCGCAGAATTAATATTTGAAATCCCCCGACTACTCATCCCATCGTGGCAAGTCAACAATCCATGCCTGAGGAAACTTCACAGAAAGATAATCGCAAACCATGGCTCGTGTATCCCTCTCAATATGCGGATCGCTCTGGGGGTAAAGATTGTAAACCACCCCCGCAACCTCAATACCACGAGCGAGGCAATACTCCAGAGTAAGCAAAGTATGATTTAGGCTCCCCAACCGTGCCGAACTAACAATAATAGTGGGCATAGAGTGCTCAACAATATAATCCGCAGTCAGATAACCTCGCCTAATTGGAACCATAATACCACCAGCTCCCTCGACCAAAACCACATCAAATCGTCGCTCAAGCTCCAAGCGTGCAGAGGTAATACGATCGACATCCACCTCCCGACCATCAAGCTGGGCAGCCAAATGAGGAGAACTAGGCAAACGAAATATCTGAGGAGTAGTCAATCGAGAATAATCCTCGGCCATTAGCTCCACGCCCTGCAAACGACGGTGAGTAATAATATCTTCGGAAATCTCACTCGGGTCACACCCCGTTTGAATAAATTTCTGAGTAATAACACTCTTCCCCTGAGAGTGAGCCACCGTAGCCAATAACGCCGTAGCATAACTTTTACCAGCATCGGTATCAATGCCCGAAATAAAATAAGAAGCTCTATCGAGTTGTATATCCATAAAATTGTAATCAATTAGCGTATAAGTAATTTTGCTCTATCAAAGGTACAAAATTATAGTTGGAAAGACAAAATAGTTTTATTTCCGACTATCTTGATATCGTATTTTTGGATGTGGTAAATGGTTGTGGACTAATAATATAACTAGTTTTAAGGTCTGTTGAATAATGTAAAGAATACGTAAGAGAGGAATCGGGCTATACAAATTAATTAAAACTTTGTATTAGATATTATTGTGCATGGTAGTACCTAATTTCAAACCCTAGACATATTAAAACAATTAAAAACTATATATAATGTTTGCATTCATAGGAAAACTTATCACGCAAATGCGTGAAGAACACTCACTTTCGATCGAAGATCTAGCATCTCGCAGTGGAGTGCCAGTCGAAAAATTAACAGAAATAGAAGCAGGAAGCCTAACCCCTTCGGTGGGTGTTTTGCTAAAAATTGCTCGTGCCCTAGGTTCTCGTCTAGGAACATTGCTTGATGGTCAAGAATCTCGTAGTGCAGTGGTGTGTCGTGCTCGTCAAAACATCGAGAATGGAGCAGTATCAAGCACAGGTGCAAAATGTGACGGCTATCAGTTCTTCCCACTAGCACAAGGCAAACTAGATCGCAATATGGAGCCTTTCTTGATCGAAATTGCTGCCGATAGTGCCAAAGATTCTACCGTTTCGGAACACGAAGGCGAAGAGTTCCTCTATATCCTAGAGGGGTGCATAGATATTACCTATGGTGCCGAGACCTATCGTCTGGAGCGTGGTGATAGCATCTACTATGACAGTGTAGTGCCTCACACCATAACAAATACATCTACCACTCAGGTGGCAAAAATATTGGCTACGGTCTATACTCCTGTTTAATTTAACTTGATCTATCGTAAATAGTATGATTACAGATAAAACACTCCACGGATGGTTGGAGTATTGGGTCGAACAGCAGCCCGACAATGATTTTATGGTCTATCCCGACCGAGGACTACGCCTTTCGTATTATGAATTTAATCAACGAGCAAACCGCCTTGCCAAGGGTCTTCAACATATTGGCGTTGGCTATGGCGACAAGGTGGGTGTTTGGGCTAAGAATATCCCTGACTGGATGACCTTGATGTTTGCTTGTTCTAAGATTGGGGCGGTGTTGGTGACTGTCAATACCAATTATAAGGTTGCCGAGGTTGAATATGTGATGCAGAATGCCGATATTCACACTATGTGTATTATGAACGGGTATCGTGATAGCGATTATGTTCAGATTATTGGCGAGGTAGTTCCTGAGCTCAAGAAATCACGTCGTGGCGATCTTCACTGCAAGAAACTCCCTGAGCTTCGCAATGTGGTCTATATGGGTGCTGAGAAGCATCGTGGTATGTATAATACTGCCGAATTGATTCTTCTTGGTGGGCAGCTGTCGGATTCAGTTCTGGAGCCACATCAGGCTAAAATTGATGTTCATAGTGTGGTGAATATGCAGTACACTTCGGGTACAACAGGATTCCCTAAGGGGGTTATGTTGACTCATGCTAATATTGTTACCAATGGTATTTCGATTGGCGACTGTATGAGCTATACACCTGCCGACCGTCTTTTGGTTTGCGTACCTTTGTTCCACTGCTTTGGCTGTGTACTTGGTGTTTGTTCGGTGATTACTCATGGTTCTACTATGGTTATGGTCGAGGATTTTGATCCTTTGAAGGTTTTGGCTTCGGTTCAGAGTGAGCGTTGTACTTCGTTGTATGGTGTTCCTACTATGTTTATTGCCGAGCTTTCTCACCCTATGTTCGAGATGTTCGATCTTTCGACTTTGCGTACTGGTATTATGGCTGGTGCTCCTTGTCCGATTGAGTATATGAATCAGGTGATGCAGAAGATGAACTGCCGTGATATTATTAGTGTTTATGGTTTGACCGAGACCTCTCCGGGGATGACGGCTACTCGTGTTACCGACTCTCCTGAGATTCGTGCTACGACCGTTGGGCGTTCACTTCCAAATATGGATGTCGTGGTCAAAGATCCAGAGACGGGCGAGATTCTTCCTTCTGGTATGATTGGCGAGATGTGTTGCCGTGGATATAATGTTATGAAGGGCTACTACAACAATCCAGAGGCTACCGCTGCGGTGATTGATGATGAGGGCTTCTTGCATTCGGGCGACTTGGGTGTGATGGACGAGCATGGCTATGTACGTATTACGGGACGTATCAAAGAGATGATTATTCGTGGTGGCGAGAATGTTTATCCTCGTGAGATTGAGAACTTCTTGTTGACTTTGCCAAAAATTTTGGATGTACAGGTTGCTGGTTTGCCAAGCGAGAAATATGGTGAGCAGGTGGCGGCTTATGTTCGTGTTAAGGAGGGTGAAACGTTGACCGAGGCTGAGATTGTTGATTTCTGCCGTGGCAATATTGCTCGATATAAGATCCCGAAATTTATCTTCTTTGTCGATACCTATCCGATGACAGCAAGTGGCAAAATTCAGAAATATCTACTCAAAGACCTTGGTCTTGCCGAGCTCGAAAAACGTGGCGTAACAGTCGAATAACCCCCAAAGTATATTATGAAAAAAACAATCCTAACAATCCTTACTTTTGCCCTTTGTATTGGCAGTTTGTTTGCTCAATCACCTAAGAAGGTGGCAAAAGTGACTGGCGTAGATGTAACATACGCTCCGGCAGAACGCCAAAAAGCTAAAGATGACGATAAAAAAGAGGATAAAAAAGATGGTAAGAAAGGTGATAAGTCCGAAAAGGCTAGACCTACAACCTTGCTCCAGATACGTGGCAAACAGAGTGTGATTGTCTCTAGTGGTCGAGATGATGACCCAGATAAGATTGCCAAACAGCTTACCTCTCCCCCGACTGTAACCTATGTTGATCTGGCAGATAGCACACTGATGCAGGTGGCAACGCTCTATGATGGTCGCACGGTGGCTACGGAGTCGGCGTTAAAAGGAACGTCGGATTTTCAGGTCATTGGCGAAGAGTATGTTGCGGGATGGTATTGTATCCATGTTCGTACTTCGATCAACTCTAACACTATTGATATTTGGTACACTCCGAACCTTGGCTATAATGGTTCTCCAATGCCAAGTATGGGTGTTCCCGATGGTGTGGTACTCAAAATTGCTCGTAATGGCAATGTATCGCTTGAGGCTTTGCAGGTGAACCAAACAATCGACAATCAACAAGTGGCTTTTGGGGGTGATGCCCAGATGATGGATCAGGCGGATTTTAGCAATGAACTTCGCCAGAGTGTGGTGAAAACCATTGAGGTGTTCGATCATGACCGTATTGGCTTCTCGGGTGCTAAGGGTGGCGACTCGTTCCATGGGGGTGAGCTTTATACGGTGGCTGGTGGTACTGTGATTATGAAAAAAGTTGCACTACCATCGAATCCCGAAGATTATTCGATCTTTGCCGAGGTTGTGCAATATTCAGATGGTGATGCCTATGATCGTACTGGGTCAATATTTATCATCCCAACCGATAAAAAGCTATCATTGCTAGATGCCCTGTCAACCAAGGGGCTTAGTTCTGTGCCTTCGTTTGTCAGTGGCGATAATAGCTATCCAGCAATCATCTCTACCGACGATTATACAGTTCCAGCCGAGTTGATGCGCTTTTTTACCTCGTTCGGGGTGCGCAAATTCAACCATATCAAGGTGAAAGGTCAAGTGTGGGCTGATTCGGTGCTCTACAAACAAGAGGTATCGCACCTAACCCCAATGCTAAAAGATTCGGCATGGGTGGCTGCATATATCGGCAATTGGGATGCAAAAGGACATATACTTTCGTTGAAACTTAAATACTATCCCGAAGCATCACGCAAGATCGCCAAATCAATTCCACTATTCAATACGCTGAATATTATGGAGCAAGGAGGGCAAACCTATCCTACGTTCTTTGCAACAGACTCCCTAAGAGTGAGCTTCAACCTCGATGAACCAGTGAAAAACGGACAGCTAGTCTATATCACAACAGGTCATGGCGGCTGGGGTGGAGGCGATGAGTTCAACCAACGCCTAAACACTATCTACCTAGATGGCAAAAAAATAAGTTCGATGATCCCTTGGCGTGAAGATTGTGCAACATACCGTAACTGGAATCCATGTTCGGGTAACTTTAGTAACGGAATGTCATCAAGCGACCTAAGCCGATCGAACTGGTGTCCTGGTACAGTGACCTATCCGTTCTATATTCCGCTAGGTGATCTCGAAGCTGGAGAGCACACCCTAAGTGTGCAAATTCCACTAGGAGAGCCAGAGGGAAACGCGTTTAGCTACTGGTGTATATCGGGAACATTGATCGGAGAGTAAATTTTTTAGAAAAATTGCATTACCTTTGTGCTTTGCAATAATTTTAAAAACATTTTTAGATAAAACTTCAATGGTAAGAGTACGTTTTGCGCCGTCACCAACTGGTGCGCTTCATATTGGGGGTGTTCGCACAGCCCTATACAACTATCTTTTTGCACGTCAATTGGGTGGTAAATTCCTGCTTCGTATCGAAGATACCGATTCAAATCGCTTCGTCGAAGGGGCAGAACAATATATTATGGAGAGCCTGAAATGGTGCGGAATCGAGGTCGACGAGGGTGTTGGCGTAGGGGGGCCTCATGCTCCTTATCGTCAGAGTGAGCGTCGTGAGATCTATCTGAAATATGCTTTGGAATTGGTCGAAAAAGGGTGGGCTTATTATGCTTTTGATAGTGCTGAATCGCTCGATGCGATCCGCAAGGAGATGGAGGCTAAAGGCGAAACTTTTTCGTATAACTACACTGTTCGTGAGAGCCTAGAGACTTCGCTCAACCTTTCGAGTGAAGAGGTCGAGGAACGTAAATCTCGTGGCGACCAATGGGTTATTCGTTTCAAAATGCCTGTGGATGAGACCATCGAGATGGACGATTTGATTCGTGGTCATGTTGTGGTTAATAGCTCTACGCTCGACGACAAAGTGTTGTATAAATCGTCTGATGCACTTCCTACCTACCACCTTGCGAATATTGTGGACGATCGCCTAATGGAGATCTCTCATGTGATTCGTGGTGAGGAGTGGTTGCCATCTTTGCCACTGCACTTTATGTTGTATCGTGCTTTTGGTTGGAGCGACCAGCAGCCGCAATTTGCACACCTTCCTTTGCTTCTCAAACCAGAGGGCAATGGTAAGTTGAGCAAACGTGATGGTGACAAGCTGGGTTTCCCTGTATTCCCGTTGAAATGGACTCCTGCGTATGGTTCTGCTGGTGCTCGTGGCTAT
>JAWXTL010000072.1:0-7517 GCA_044433565.1 Rikenellaceae bacterium
ATCTTTTACACCCCTTTGTCTCTTTTTACTCTAGTCTTTTATGTAATAACATAAAAAATGAACAGTAAAGAGATGACAGAGATTCAATTTGAGGAATTAACACAGAAAATGGAGCAGGTGGTTAAACAAGCAGTAGATCAAGCGGTGAAACAAGCTGTAGAGCCACTAATTGCAGAAAATCAACAGCTGAGAACAAAGGTAGAACAATTAAATGAGCAAATTGCTACTACGCCTAAAACCAGAATAAGTCTTGCCAAGGCTGCTCATATGATAGGGAAAGCCGAAGCAACAATTCGCACCCTTGCACAAGCTGGTAAACTTCCATCACATAAGGTTGGAAACCACCGTATCTTTTACCAAGAAGAGATAATTGAATGGATGCACGGCAAGCAGAATAAGGACAAGAAGGAGGAGGAGAAAAAAGAAACCCCAGTTGCAACGCCTAAAAGTAGCAAGGATCGTCTTCATCCAAAGTATAGCCTAGCTCCTACCGCTCCGAAACAGCGTAGACGTGCTAAACCAGTAAATAGATAATCTCACGTACCTTTACAATTATGGCCAACATTCCTAAAGAGTGTTGGCCATTTATTGTATTAATATTTATCGTTTTCGCAAAGGCATAAACACAGGCATAATAAAGACCAGAGTCAGTATCGAGAAGAGCATACCTCCGATCACACCTATTGCAAAGGCAAACCAAAAGACCTCGTCTGTGCCATCAAAAAGAAATGGTATCAGACCCAGTACAGTGGAGATAATCGTCAACAGTGTTGGGATAATCTTGCGGTTGAAAGCCGTGATATAGCAGCGAAGAGCACTCTTAAAACTCGAACTCCGCACCGTACGATACTCACTAACAATATAGATTGCTGCATTGACCACAATACCACAAAGCATAATCACCGAAGCAAATCCCCCCTGATCAAAAGTAAACTCCCCAAGGGCAAAAGTCAAAAACAGACCAATCAAACTCACCGGAATCATGAGAATAATAACAAAAGGTATCCGCAAAGATTCAAAAATCATAGAACAAATAGCATAAATAATAACCATAACCAAAAATATCAGGAACACCTGTTGTGTCTGCTCGGCAGTACCCCACCAGCCTCTACCATCAACCACCGCCTTGTAGCCAATAGGCAAAATCTCATCGTTATACTTCTCGACAATCCGCTCTTTCACCCGCTGCGCCATCTCATAAGAGCCCGTAAAATCAAAAACAACGCTAAGAGTATACTGCTGATTCTGGCGATAGATATTATTGCCCGAAGCACGTTTCTCGATAGTGCCCACATCCGCCAGACGAGTAGCCGTACTATCAATATCAATCATATCATAGGTGATATGCCAAAGATCAAAAGAGTCCTTCTCGCTCGATCGCAGGTGATATTCAACCATCTGCCCATCACGATAATAACGCCCCAGACTATTATCATAAAGCTGCTGAGTAAGGAATTTGAAATAGCCATTGACATCCAAACCATTCTGAGCAATACGAGCTTTATCATACTCAATATAAAACTCACTACGAGGAGCACCACTATTACGGCTACCCGTAATCATAGGGTCACTCACACGCATATTCTGCTGCAATTCGCCCATTAGAGATTGGGCAAATTGATAGAGCACATCATAGTTGTAGCCTGTGAGTGTAATGCCATGTTGCTTATAGCTATTATATATCTGGTTATGGAAGTTATTATCGTCCAAACCCGTAACCGCCCAAGTAGCTCCACCCAAAGAGGCGGCTTTAGAGATCACCTGCTGTTTGAGTTGCAAAGGGAAAGAGCTATTCTCGAACTCCCCCTTGAAGGTCACAAGCAAAGTACCACTACTAGCATCACGAATATCGGTTCGATACATATCAATCTGAGGAAATCCACTCAGATAGTTCTCCATAGATTTTACCACCTCATTGAGTTGTGCCACCGTGCACCCCTCGGGCATAGAGGCTCGAATCGAGAGCTCTTTGCGGATAGTGGGTTGACGATAGTATGATGCAGAGTTAAGGTTCTGGGTAAATAGGCGAAAAGCCCCACCCAAACAGCACTCGAAGATCTCACGATTTTCGCTATACCAAGATGATCCAATAATATCATTATAGGTACGTTGCCAAGGGGTCAGATCCTCTAGTGAAACTGGAGTATTTCCACTGCCCTGTCCCAATTTCTCGGGCAAAAGATGAATCGGAAGCCCAAAGCCAAGAATCATAACCCAAATAAATATCCAACGATGAGCCCTAGCCCAGCAAATATATCGCCCATAGTAGATAGATATGCGCACCAAGCGTCGTTTCAGACCAATAGAGCTACGAGAGACTCCACCTCGAGAAAGTGAAACCTCAGACAAAAGAGAGGGAATAAACAAAGAGGCAACCAAAAGCGAAACCACCAGATTGATAATAATCACCAAAACAAAATCCGAAAACTGATCGGACATCTGCTTAGGAAGGAAAAAGATCAGACTCAAAGAGGCAACCGTAGTAAGCAAAGCTCCCGTGACTGACCCCAGAACCCCACGATTATGGTAGTAGGTATAGTGGTCGACCATAACGATCGAGGTGTCGATAATAATCCCCAAAGAGATGGTAATCCCAGCCATCGAATAGATCTCGATCTGAAGATCCAAAAGATAATAGAAGATCATAGCGATCAGCAAATTAACAGCAATACTAATAAATATAACCGCCAAATAGCGAAAACTCCGACTCACCAACAAAACAAAAACCAAAAGAATCAAAAGCGAGAGTACCGAGCGGAAGAAGATCTTTGAGATCTCTTGTTCGATCCCCACAGAGGCATCATAGGTGATCGAGAAGGTAAGATTCTCAGGGCACTCCAGTGCCAAACGATCCATAGTCTCACGCACTTCACGGGCAACGGTCAGAGTATTGATCTGATCATTGCCATAGATCGTAAGATTGATCGTATTGAGTCCATTGATCCGATTGTAGACACTAGGCAACTGCTCTTTATAGCTCACAGTAGCAAGGTCTCGAAGATAGATCACCCGCCCCTGGATCTGTTTAACAGGGATATCCAAAACCTCCTGCTGCGGTTGAATACGTAGTGTGAGAGACATACGCCGATCATCAATATTCGCCTGACCAATGACATCATCAGCAAAGTTAGTCTTAAAAGCCGAGCTAATATCATCGACAGTAATGCCAAAAGAGCGCAACATATTAGGGTCATAGAGTATCTCCCAATAGAAAGGAGAAGCACCCGATAGTGAGCTATTATCAACACCCTCAATCTTAGAGAGCTCAGATATAAAATGATCTTGTGCATACTCATAGATCGCCATTGAGGGCATATCAGCATTGATAGTATAGGAGAGGATATGTTTAGCATCACCACCACTCGAAGCGAGATTAATATAAGGATAGCTTACGCCAGATGGAAGTGAAGCATAAATCTGCCGAATCTGAGTGGCAACCTCAAAACGAGCCACATCAATAGCCTTAGACTCCTTGAAGCTCAGAGTGATATATCCCCCCGAGAAACCACTCTGTGCCGAGATCTGATCCAAACCATCAATAGTATTTAGAGCCCCTTCAAGGCAGGAGGTCACCTCCTGCTCCACAACACGAGCCGAAGCACCATTATAGCTAAAGCTCACCCCAATATTATTGCGAGAGCTCGAAGGAGCATACTGTACATTAAGCAAAGGAGCCACAAAGCCACCTATCACCGAAAGTACAACCATAATCAAAATGACCGAAAACGAAGATATACGAAAACCAAAGCCTGATCTACTGCGCATCAAATTATCATTCATAAGAGCTACCTCCTTTCTCGCTTATAGATTTCGAAATAGACCAAAGGCACAAAGAAAATACTAACCAAAGTACCCACAACCATACCACTGATAACAGCAATCGAGAGCGGATATTGAAGATCTGAGCCCATATCGCCCGTAACCAAAAATGGAAGCATAGCCAAGATAGTAGTCAGTGAGGTCATCAAAATAGGTTTCAAACGTCGAGCACCCGAAACCATAACCGAACGGATCAGCCCAAAGCCACTACGTCGCATCCGATTGATAGTATCGACCTTGAGGATCGAGTCATTGATAACAATACCACACATCACAACAATACCAATCAGCGACATAAGATTCAAACTAATATCCAAAGCCCAAAGCACAATCAAAGCCCCAAAAATATCAATCAATAGCTCAAACAAAATAATAAAAGGCTGAATCAAACTCTCGAACTGCGCCGCCAAAATAAAATAAAGCAAAAGAATAGAGACCAAAAGAACATAACTCAACTCACCAATCATCTCACGATTAGAGAAATAAGAGCCCGAGAAATCAACCTCAAAGTTATCATCCGAAAGTACAATACCTCGCACAGCCTCAATAGTACGCAACACCTGATCATCAGCGACATTCAGATCCAAGCGATAATACTCACCATCACCCCCCGAGGTAATACTCTTCAAATCACGAGACTCGCTCTGACGCATCAACCGATCCAAAGGAATCGAATAGCCATCACGCTCAATAGAATTACGATCAATCAAATCATGAAGTTCGCCCGAATCCCCAGCAATGATAATAGGCAAGGACTCCGATCCCGAAGTAATAGTCATAACACTATTATTGCGAAGTGCCTTACGAAGCAAGGTCAAAAGTTCATCGTAGCTCACATCATAGAGTGCCAACATCTCGGCACGAGCCACAAACTCAATATGTTGCTGCCACTCCACCTGAGGTATATCACACCAATAGAGTTCACGACTAATCCGATCCAAGAGTTCATTGAGCTGAGTAAGATCCGAAATAGCCCCTTTGCGAGGGCGCAGATTAGCCGTTAGAGAGGCTTCGTCCGAAGAGAAGATCATATCAAAGACATTGCCCGAGGAGGCAAACTCCACAACCGAAAGAGGATACTCTCGATCAAGGAAGGAGCTGATCTGAGCTTGAAGTTGAGAGACTTTCTCGGCCGAGGCTGTTTTAAGATAGATCACAGCCTGAGAAATGCTCTGCTCCGAGGTGTGAGACATAATAAACTGATGGACACCAGCCATAATAGTCGACTGCTCGACCAAACTATCCAAAGATGCCACCATCCTCTGGCAACGCAAGGTATTCTGCCCAGCCGAGATACGCTCATTCCACTCAACTGAGACCAAAACATCATTATAAGAGAGCTCCGGAAGACGCTCTTTAGAGATCTCAATAAAGACAAAGCCACTTCCCAAGAGCGAAAACAAAAAGATCGACCACATAATCCAACGACGACGAAAATGCCATTTAAGAATCCGCTCATACCACCCCATCAGATTACCCCGAGTGATCTTAGCCAAAAGGCGATTGACCCTAAAAGAAGCCCTTTTGCGATAGAAAAGATAATAGAGAGTAGGCAAAACCAACATCGAAACCAAAAGTGCCGAAAACAGAGTAATGGTCACTGCCATAGCCTGATCATAGAACAAAGCCCCAGAGATACCACTTAGAAAGATCAAGGGGATAAAAACCGCACAAGTGGTCAAAACCGAACTCAACATAGGCATAAAGACCTCTCGTGTGCCCTCGACACAAGCCCGAGAAAGCGAAAGCCCACTCTGCCAACGGAAGGTAATATTGTCGATAGTCACAATAGAGTTATCGACCATCATCCCCAGTCCCAGAACCAAACCTGCCAAAGAGATAATATTAATGGAGATGCCCAACAAATAGAAAAACAAAAAAGAAATCACCAAAGCCGTAGGTATAGTAAAGACCACCAGCAAAGGAGAACGCAAATCTCGCATAAAGAAAAAGATAATAAAACAGGCAAGAAGTCCACCCCAAAGGATATTAGAGATCAGATTATTGATCGAATACTCCAAAAGTGCAGTCTGATCTCGTGTGACAGTAAATTTCAGGTCAGGATATTCACGCTCGAAGTGGTTCATAAGCCTCGAAATACTCTCTTTGAGATCAGCCATCTTAGATTCCGAACGTTTGATAACAGCCATAGTGATAGCCTCATAAGAATCACTAAGAACTACCCCACTACGCTCACTAGAGCAAAGAGTAACCTTAGCCAAATCCCGAAACTGAAACACCCGATCCTCAATCTTCAGATATATATCCTCAATATCGCTCTTATCGACAATCTTAGACTCGAAGCGAACATTAAAGCTATATTCCCCATCACGAATAGTCAAATTCCCCAACGAGAGGTTAGCCCCCTCAATAGCCGAAGCAAGTTGATCAGAGCTAATCCCCGCCATCATAAGTTTCTGCTCATCGGGGGTAATCAAGATCTCCGAAGAGATAATACCACTAACATCCACCATTGCCACCTGAGCCACCTGCTCAAGTCGTCGAGTCAGAACCTCACTAACAAAGCGGCTCATATCAAGCAGTGGTTCACTAGGAGAATCAGGATCAGTATTCTGCTGAGTATCAGCCAAAGAGACATTAATATAAAAGGCAGGGAGATCCGTAGCACTAGCACGTACCACCCGAGGTCGCTCCATATCCACAGGCAAGGAGGAGGTTGCACGGTCAATCTTTTCGTTGACCTCCACAAACAAAAGATCCATATTTGCCTGATAATCAAATTCCATAGTAATGATAGCACTACCATCCTTGCTCTGGGCATCAATATTTTTGAGGTGCGAGAGTTGAACCAACTGAGAGCGCAAAGGCTCAACAGCCATCTCATGAAGCTCACGAGCCGAAACACCCGAATGAGAGACCTTCACCGTAATAAGAGGTATATCAATCTCGGGTACCAAAGAGACAGGAAGCTGATTTATCACCGCAACACCCAGCACTAAGGTGGCGATAAGTGCCGTGAGAACAGCAATAGGGCGATGTATTAAACTTTTAAACATAGAACATCCACATTTTTAAAAAGAGAACAAATAAACGAAATACGCCAAGGCGGTTAGTCAACAACCTGCACCTGAGCACCATCACCCAGATTAAGATTGCCCGAGATGATAATCGTATCACCCACATTAAGATCAGCCCCACGATCCAAATTTGCCGAAACCACATACTCCTGGCTATTTGCCATAACAATATTTACATACGTCCAAAGAGCACGTGAGTTATCTAGGCGGAAAAGTACATCCTGATTATCACGAACTACAACAGCACTTTTAGGGACAACCAACTGGTCGGCAACGGCATCCTCGATCAGAATCTTAACATTCTGTCCATCAATCAAAGAGCCCCCTGTGTTAGATATTATAGCCGTAATTAAGATTTGCCCCTTATCCTCGACAATGGGGTTAATAGATTCGATCTTGCCCTGATATTGCTTCTGTGAATCATTAAAAGGAATGATCTGAACCCCTTGCCCCACACGCACCAAAGAGATCTCACTTTCGAGGATCGAAAAACGAACCCGCATCGAACGGTCGTCCACCAAAGTACAAAACTCTGCGCTAGGGGTCTCAAACAAAGAGGCATTAATAGAGGCAACCTTACCCGAGAATGGTGCACGAAGCACCGCCCGATCATAGTTGGTTTGAGCCTCACGAAGACCAAACACCGCCTCATTATAGCCC
>JAWXTL010000073.1:0-7286 GCA_044433565.1 Rikenellaceae bacterium
TCGGGGGACTCTTTTTCTTATGATTTGGACTGGGTTTTGGATTCGGCTTCGGGCTCGGTTTTTTGTTATGAGGGCTCTTGGTTTTTGGTCTCTCGTTGCTTTGGGGCTGACTCTTCGGCGATATTTGCCCTCTCTTTGTTGTTGAGTGACTCTGCGGATCGGGGGTTGGGACTTTTTCCTAGTGGCGAATTTACTCTTTCGGACGATTCTCCATCTTGTGGTTCTGTTTGGGTCTCGGGTGATGATTTTGGCTTTTGGGTTCGTCCCTTACAGCAGGATCAACCTCTGATTATTCTTTGCGGTTGGTTGGGATTCTTTTTGCTCTACTATCTTTTGTTTGGACTTTTTCGGGGATTGGTCAGAGCCGAAAATGTGCTTTTTGTCACCTTTGTCTATGGCGTGGTTCTGCTCTGCTGTCGGTTGATGTTGTTCTATCTTCCTTTTCCTTTTACCCTATGGTTGGGGGTCGATGATACTTGGTTCTCGCCTGTCAATCAATTGATTAGCTCCCTAGTGTTCTTTACCTTTAGCTATTTCTGCTATCGGGCGATTTCGCTCTATCGTTGGCGACTCAAACGTCTGTCGAGCCCGTGGCGTGTGGTGCTTCTGTTTCTGGGCGATCTCTATTGTGTGGCACTTCTGATGATGATCCATCTGGGGTTGGTCGAGTGCCGTGAGAGTCTTAACGTCGATCTATTGCACCCCCTGCGATTTGGGGTACAGGGGATCTCTTTCTATCTGGGGGCAACGCTCCTTTTGTGCTCTTTGATTATTCGTAGCGGTGCTCGTCGTTGGCACGAAAGGAGGCAGGATCTAATCGGTAGGACGCTATTTCGACTCCTTATTCTTTTGATTGTATGGTCGATCTTGGGTGGTGATTCTTCTCTTTCGATCTGGATCTTGATTGTCTATATGGTGGTGAGTCGCTTTGCCCTTTGGTTTTGGTTTTCTCGTTTTGGGGTCAATGGTTATCTGCTGGTGATTGTCTTCTTCTCGCTCTATTGGGTGGCAATGGTGGGTGGAGAGTTTGAGTGGTCGTACTCGTTGCAATGGCTTTCGATGTTTTGTTATTTGGTGGTCTATTTCTTGGTTAGCTGTCGATTCTGCTTTTGGCTTCTGGGCGTTCGCTCTTTGGCTTCGTGGGTGCGATTTAGTTTTGTCTCTCGTAGCCATTTGATGGTGGTCTATCTGGTGGGGATTGTTGTTTTGTTTTGTATGGGGGTTGTGCTTTTGGTTTGGTTTCGGGGTATGATTGGTGAGCAACGGGCACACGAGGGTAAGATTATCGAACGGCTGGTCGATTGCGCCTATGAGCATGGTGAGGACTATCGGCAAAGGGTATGCGATGAGAGTTTTCGTTGGCTTGGGATCGACCTTGCCTTCTATGACACGGATGGCTCTAGGATCTACTCTTATGATTCGCACTCTTGTTCTTCGATTGTCGATCGTGGGGCGTTTGGCTCTTTCGCCTGTGATAGTTCGATGTTGGTTCGACGTTCTGCCTCTGACTCGATGGAGATCTATGTTCGCTGTCGAGATTCTCGGGGTCGGGATTGTGGCTATATTGGCTTTCGCTCGGTGGTTGGTACGCTCTCCGATCACTCTTTTGCCACGCTAGAGAGTCTGGTCAACCTATTTATGATCGTTCTGGTGGTCTCGTGTGTAAGTTCTCTGTTGCTATATCGTCTGCTCACCCGTCAGGTCAAAACCCTACGTGATGCAATGACCTCGGCAGGAGTTATGCAGCCCATATCCCTCTCGGGTGGAGCACGTATGGACTATGAATTTCGGGATCTGATCCGAAAATATAATCTTATGGTCGAGGCTCTTCAACAAAGCTATCGTGTGGTGGCACGTTACGAGCGTGAGAGCCTATGGCAAGAGCGAGCCCAACGCATGGCGCACGAGATCAAAAACCCACTGACACCCATGAAACTCAAGGTGCAGATGTTGCAACTTGTCGATGCGCAAGATGGTGATCTCTATCGTATTAAATGTTCGCAGACGTTGCGCCTGATTCTGCGTCAGATAGATATAATAGATGCTGCGGTCGATGATTTTCGTGATTTTGCCCATGCCCACAAGAGCGATCCCACCATGTTGAATCTGGTTTCGATCGTGATGGGTGTGGCTCTGGTCTATGACAACTACCGAGGGGCACGGGTTCGGGTGGTCAATCGGTTGAGTATGCCGCTTTGGATCTATGGAGATAGTAATCAGATCAGTCGTCTATTTGCCAATTTGTGGAAGAATGGGGTAGAGGCTACCGAAGGTCGTGCTGGGGGATTGGTCGAGATCCTCTTGGATCGCACCCCCGATGGCGACCCTATGGTTGTGGTCGAAGACAACGGCAAGGGTATCGTTATGTCGGAGCGATCGAAGTTGTTCGAGCCGAATTTCACCACCAAAGGCGATGGTAGCGGACTTGGACTTCCGATCTCCAAAGAGATTGTTGAGCGTTGGGGTGGAGAGATAACCTATGCCAATCGCCCCTCGGGAGGTACTATCTTTGTGGTTCGCTTTCCCTCTTGTTTGCGCTAGAATTTTGATTTGTAGGGGTTAAAGTGCAAAAATATTTATACCTTTGTCGTTTATGGGGGATTATGCCTCTTTTTGATTGTCAATTAATCTTAAAATCGGGTGCTCTTTACTATGATGAAGAACTTGTTTTGTATTTTGGCTTTGGGTGCGGCTCTTTGGGGTTGCTCCGAGTCGGTGAAGCCTTTGGTTTTGGTCGAAAATGCTGCTGTTAGCAAGGATTCGGCAAATGTGACTGTGGATATTAATTATCCTTTGGTTACGGATTCTCGTTATGCTCCTCTGCGTGAGGCGATCAATGGGCGTGTGGCTCAGATTGTCTGGGATCAGACACCTCGCCCTTATGACCCACAGAATGATGATCTTCGTAGCATTACTTATGAGCCAGATATGGATCGCCCTGTGAGTTCTCAGATGTGTTGGACGATGTGCTCGGGCGAGAAGTTGGTTTCGGTCGAATTGGGTGGCTATTGGTTTGCTGGTGGTGCTCATGGTATGAGTTTCCATTGGGTAGAGCATTTTGACCCCACTACGGGTGCTAAGATCCAGATCCGAGATTATATTACCGACTCGGTGGCTTTCTTGGATGTTGTTCGTGAGGAGTTGGCAGCCGACTCTATCGTTTTGTATCCTTGGGTTACCGATTTGATGTTGCCTAATAACTTCCTTGTCGATAGTATCTCGATAACGGCAATCTATAATCAATATGATATAGCACCTTATGCCGCAGGGATTCTTGATATACCAATTCGTTTTAGTCAGATCTCGGGTGCTGTTGATACTCTTTCGCTCGCCCCATCATCAATACGTACTATCCATGGAAAGTAGTCGTGGTCGTTTGACCCCCCAAGAGGGTTTGGCTCTTTTGCGTGAGGGCTCTTTGGCGGAGTTGGGCTTTCGGGCTGTTGCTCTCAAGAGGCAGCTTTCGGGCGATAGGGTTTTTTATAATCGCAATATACATATTGAGCCTACTAATATTTGTCAGTTTCGTTGTAGCTTTTGCTCTTATCGACGTGGGGCTGACCAGCAGGGGGCTTGGTACTATTCGATTGAGCAGATGGCTCAGTTGGCGGCAGGGCAGCGAGGACGGGGTATTACCGAGGTTCATATTGTGGGAGGGGTGCATCCCGATCATGATTTGGACTACTATTGTCGGTTGATTTCGGCAATTCAGGGTGAGCTACCCGAGGTTGCTATCAAGGCCTATTCAGCGGTGGAGATCTATTATATTATCGAGAAATCGGGCTTGACTCTTCGTGAGGGTATGGAGCGTTTGGTCGAGGCTGGTATGCGTTCTATTCCGGGCGGAGGAGCTGAGATCTTTGCTAGGGGGGTTCGTGAGGTGATATGCCCCGAAAAGTGCAGTGCCCAGCAGTGGCTCTCGGTGCATGAGACAGCCCACCGGTTGGGTCTTACCACCAATGCTACTATGCTCTATGGGCATATCGAGAGCGACGAAGATATTATCGACCACCTAGATCGACTGCGTGAGCAGCAAGATCGAAGCGGTGGGTTTAACGCCTTTATCCCCCTCAAGTTCAAAAGCTCAAACAATGACCTAGGGCGACAAGTGCGTGAGTCTTCTTTGGCTCGTGATATGAGAATTATGGCCATCTCTCGTTTGTATCTCGATAATTTCCCTCACATCAAAGCCTATTGGCCAATGTTGGGTGTCGAGGCTACGGAATTGGCACTGAGCTTTGGAGCCGACGATATAGATGGTACGATCGACGATACCACCAAAATCTATTCGATGGCTGGGTCGACTGCCCCCGCCGTGATGAGTGTTGCAGAGCTAGAGAGATTGGCGCATTCGTCGGGTTTTCGTGCCGTCGAGCGTGATACGTTTTATAATCAAATTAACAAATAATAGACAACAATGTTAAAAAGAGTTTTGAGTTATCTTGCCGACCATTTTCTGATCCGCAATTTGATCTTTGCCTTTTCGGGGGTTATACTTTTGGTTTTTCTGATAAATCTTCTTCTTGGGTATTATACTCGCCACGGAGAACGTTTGATTGTTCCTGACTTTGGGGGCAAGAGCGTTTCTCAGGCGCAGACTATTGGAGACTTGGATCAGTTGCAGATTGTGGTTATCGACTCACTTTTTGTCAAGGGCAAGAGCCCAGGGGTGATTTTGGATCAGAGTCCTAAGCCTAGTTCGACCGTAAAGTCGGGTCGCAAGATCTTTGTGGTTATCAATTCTGAGCAGCCACGTATGGAATATATCCCTTATGTTGCGGGTTACTCTTTGCGTCAGGCGAAGAATTTGAT
This sequence comes from Rikenellaceae bacterium, assembly GCA_044433565.1. Lineage (GTDB taxonomy): Bacteria > Bacteroidota > Bacteroidia > Bacteroidales > Rikenellaceae > Mucinivorans. The sequence goes on from JAWXTL010000073.1 coordinate 4,813, forward strand.
TGAGAATAGCGGTTTTTTGATCGAGAAGATTGTCTATCGTACCGACGATGCCACCAATAATGTGTTGTCTCAGAGTTATAAGGGTCAGAATATCAGTTCGGGATCGCAGCTCAAAGCTATTTTGGGCTCTTCGATAGTTTTGACCGTGGGTCGCAAGTTAAACTCTCCTTTGCCACAGGTACCCAAGGTTGTTGGGTTGACCTTGATGGAGGCACGAAGTCGCCTTTGGGAGATGGGGCTCAATGTTGGGGAGTTGCGTTTGGATGGTGATGTAAAGGAGGACGAAACCGAGTCGGCACGTATCTATAAGCAAGTGCCCAACCAGCAGATGAGAGCCGATTATGGTGCGCCTATTCGGTTGTATCTCACTCGTGACGATTCAAAGGTGAGCAGTGGTGTCAAGGAGTCGGACGATGAGTCTCGTCGTTTTGTCGAGGTTGATAGTGTGATGGAGTATGTTGATTTTGGAGAGGTCTCTTTAGAAGATATGTAAGAGAATATAGATGGAAATGAAAAATAATATAGAAGAGGGTTCTTTGATAGAGGAGAACCGTGTGTTGGGGGTCGTAGAGTGCGATTCGCAGGTAGATGATTTGGTAGATTCTTTGGTTGAGGGTTCTTTGGTTGAGGACTCTGAGATTGAGGATTCGGAGATTGAGGATTCGGAGATTGAGGGTTCGGAGGAGCTTTATGAACATTTTTCGGTTACTGCCGATGCTGGTCAGGGGCTTTTGCGTATCGACAAATTCCTTTCGACTCGCTTGATGGGGCGTTCTCGCTCTAGTATTCAGGCAGCTTCGGATAGTGGCTCAGTCTTGGTCAATGGCTCGGCTGTCAAATCCAGCTATAAGGTGAAACCTTTGGATCAGGTCTCGATTGTTTTGCCTTATCCTAAACGGGAATATGAATTGCTGGGCGAGAATATTCCGCTGAATATTGTCTATGAAGATGATTATCTGTTGATTGTCAATAAAGAGGCTGGGATGGTTGTGCACCCCGGTCATGGAAATCGTACGGGAACACTGGTCAATGCCTTGACCTATCACCTGAGCGAGGTCTCTATGTTCCAACAGGGCGATCTTCGTGCAGGTTTGGTTCATCGTATCGACAAGGATACCTCGGGGCTTCTGGTTGTTGCCAAGGATGAATATACCCATGTGGGGTTGGCAAAGCAGTTCTTTGACCATACCACACAGCGTTTGTATCATGCTTTGGTTTGGGGTAACTTCGACGAGGACGAGGGGACTATTGTGGGTAATATTGGTCGCAATCTCAAAGACCGCCTTCAGATGTTTGTTTTTCCAGAGGGGTCTGAAGAGGGTAAACATGCTGTTACGCATTGGCGTGTTATAGAGCGATTTGGTTATGTTACTTTGGTCGAGTGCCGATTGGAGACTGGTCGTACACACCAGATCCGTGCTCACATGAAAAGCATTGGTCACCCACTGTTTAACGATGAACGTTATGGTGGTGATCGCATCCTCAAGGGTACTACCTATACCAAATACAAACAGTTTGTCGAGAACTGCTTTAAGTTGATGCCACGTCAGGGTCTTCATGCCATGAGTTTGGGCTTTGTTCATCCACGCACCAAGGAGTGTATGAATTTTGAGTCTGAGTATCCTTCGGATTTTGCTTCTTGTATTGAGAAGTGGCGAGGTTATGGTTTTAATCCTATCAAGGAGTAATTGCGTTTCGTTTGGGGCGTGGTGTGTTCTCGGACGGCTGTCGGGGTGACACGTAAGCCTTTAGGATTACGGGGCTCCCGACGGGGGGAGCCGTCCGCCCCGTAGAGATTTTACCTTGCGGCAAAATCTCCGCTATCGCAATTGAACCATCTTGCCACAGATGATATTAATTGTTCTGGGACGACTGGGTCTTTTCTGGGACTTTTGCTGGGTCTTGTGCTACTTTGAGTAGTGAGGACGAAAGTCTCGCTATTGCAATTGAGCAGATTCTATCCCCCCCAGTATCTTTTTTTTGCCCTTTGGCTTAATCGTTTTAGCCTTAAATAACGCTTTTTGCTATATAGTTTGGGTAAAATGGTGGTTTGTTTGTGATTTCTGGCAAAAAATATATACCTTTGTAGTGATTATTGTCGAGCCCTTTCACTCTGCAATATCCTAACTCAAATAATTATGAAACAAATATCTATCACTCTACTTGTGGTTGTGTCACTGTTGTGCGCACCTGCAATTCTCAACACCGAAGCAAATGCTGTTAGCTTCATTGATGCACCTATGGGTGTGCCCGTTGCTCAACCTAGCTTCTCACTCGGGTCAACTCCACTGTTTGTTACAGATATAACATCGACCGACGATGGTCGGTTGGTTGTCTCGACCAAGGGAGATCGCTCAATCTCGATCTACAATAGCGATATGACCCAAAAGCAAAAGAGCTGGGAGGTGGCGGCAGTGCCTACTGGGGTCGCTGTTTCGGGTGACAAATTCTATGCCACTCTCGACAACTCTACA
>JAWXTL010000074.1:0-7236 GCA_044433565.1 Rikenellaceae bacterium
GGGGGGGGGAGCCCTGCTGACTTTTCTTGGCAGAAAAGTCTCGCTATCGCAATTGAAAATTCCTCTACCCAAAACGTTTTATCATACAACTAATTTAAGTTCAAATAAAATTTTATATCTTTGTTGTATAAGAATATAGAATCAAACGAACTTTAAATATGATGATAAAACAAACTCGCAATATACAGTGTGGACTTCTAACGGCAGTACTACTCGCCCCCGTGTTAGAGACCAAAGCACAAGATCGCAAACCAAACATAATATTTATCCTAGCCGATGATATGGGTTATGGAGATCTGGCGTGTTATGGCAACCCAATTATTGACACCCCAAATATTGACACCCTAGCCAGTGAAGGTCGTCGCTTTACCCATTTTTATGCAGGAGCCGCAGTATCGACACCGTCGAGAGTATCGCTTATGACAGGTCGCTTCCCTATAAGATATAATGTCGGAGAGGTGTTTCGGGATAAAAACGAGTATCTAGTAGAAGAGGAAGTAAACCTTGCAAAAGTATTAAAAGCAGCAGGTTACGCCACAGCCCATATCGGAAAATGGCACCTAGGAGGTCTAAGAGATGTCGACCTAGAACGCCGAGACGAAGGTATTGCCACTTCACCAGGCCCTATGCAACAAGGTTTTGACCATTCCCTAACATCCATCGAAGGAAAGCCAATACGAGCCGAACTAATGACCAGCGATCGCCTATATAAAGAGGCCGGTGAGCACCTAATACGTGACGATCAATACGCCCCCGAGGATAACAACCATTGGGAAGATATTAAAACCGCAGAGGCTCTACGTCTTATGGAGGAGTACTCTCGGGGCGATAAACCATTCTTTATAAACCTATGGCTTGACTCTCCTCATGCGCCATACGAAGCAACCGAGCGTCACCTAGATAAATACCTAGAGATGGGAGCCGAAGGCTATCGTGCAAACTTCTACTCGATGGTGGCGCATATAGACGAAAATCTAGGAAAGATCAAAAGTAAGCTAAAAGAACTAGGGATAGATGACAACACGATCATCATCTTCACCTCTGACAATGGTCCAGCTCACCACGGTAGTGCAGGTCCCTTCAAGGGAGCAAAAACCGATCTACACGAAGGAGGAGTGCGTGTTCCAGCCATAATTTGGTGGAACGGAGTGATCTCAAGTGGAGTAGATCACAACTGCTACCACTTTACCGACTTCTTGCCAACGCTAAACACCCTAGGGGGTGGAGAGCCATTGCCAACTCTCTACCAAGGAGATGGAGAAGATATTTCAGAGGCTCTATTATCAGAAAGCATAGAGCGAAGAACAAGAGAGAATCGTATCTTCTTTATAATGAACAAAGGAGGGAATAGTCAGCTACAAATACCACGACCACAGCCACATCCAACCTATGCAGTGATAGACGGGAAATGGAAATTGACAGCAGATATAGTCGATGGAGAGCTTGTCGCCCTAGAGCTATACGACCTAATGAGCGATCAACATGAACTAAAAAATCTACTAGGCAAACACCCCGAAATAGAAAAGTCACTCTACGACTACATGAAACAGACACTAGATGAGCCTCGCACATTATGGGATTACGAGCTAGGGTATGACGAAAACGACGACAAATGATAGAACTGTATAGTAATGGTGAATGGTAAATTAGAGGCTGAAAACTTTGTATAGGTTTGTCATAGGAATTTCCGAATTGCGATAGCGGAGATTTGCCTTCTTACAGAAGGAAAATCTCTACGGGGCGGACGGCTCCCCCCGTCGGGAGCCCCGTACTACTTCGTAGCACGATGCACACCGACAGCCGTCCGAGAACATTCCATATCTTTGGAAATTCCTCTGCCCAAAACTATACAAAGTTTTCAGCCTCTAATTCACCATTTATCATTCACCATTTATAGGTAGCCCGTTAAAAATAACGCTCAACCATCTGCTGCATAACAGGATAATTCTCATCGGTATCACCCACCTTCTTACGCTCCTCAATCAACTGCTGCTTCATCTGAGAAATAACCGAAGAATAATAAGGATCATTAATACGATTAGTATCCTCATAAGGATCACGCTCCAGATCATAAAACTCCCAAGAAGGAGAAGAAATATAATCCGAAGAGCCCGTAGCATCCAACTTATCGCCATACAAGAAAATCAACTTGTAACGCTCATTACGAATACCGAAGTGTGCAGGACGAATCTTCTCCTGTGTCCAATAACGATAATACATAGCATCACGCCATGAATCTGGAGTCTGACCAGCCAAATTAGCTCTAAAACTTTCGCCCTGAGATTCGTCAGGTGCCGAAACCCCAGCATAATCAGCCAAAGTAGCAGCAAAGTCAATATTCAAAATAATATCATCATTGCGAGTCCCCGAAGGAATCTCACGAGGATAACGAATAACAAAAGGCATACGCAAAGCCTCCTCATACATCATACGCTTATCGAAAAATCCATGTTCGCCAAGGAAATAACCCTGATCGGCAACATAAACCACAATAGTATTCTCGGTCAAACCCTTCTGGTCGAGATAATTAAGTATCCGTCCAATATTATCATCAATAGCCGCACCACAACGCAAGTAATCCTTAATCATCTTCTGATAGATAGCCGAACGTGCCTCGGTAACATACAATCCCTTGACATAGAAGGGCAATTCGGGATAGTCACACCACCAAGTACCTGGTTTGTCTGAGGCTTGTTCCCAACGCCATCCTAGGTTTTCGAGCTGTTGCCCAGGGAAAGTACGACCACTGCGAGTCGAATCGAACTCCATCATATTATGAGGCTCAGGGAAGGTCACATCATCATATAGGTGAGCTAAACGCTCTGGATAATCCCAAGGCTCATGAGTAGCCTTGAAATGGCAGAAAAGAGCAAAAGGCGCATCATCATCGCACTCCTCAACCCAATCGAGAGATTTATCGGTCACCAAATCGGTCGAAAAGCCCTGCTCCTGAACACCGCCAGTATAGTCGTCAGTCCAAGCACCAATGGTCTTGAACGAAGGGTTCTGATAATCGCCCTGATCGTGGAAAACGCTATAATAGTCAAACCCCTGAGGTTCGGTCTTCAAGTGCCATTTACCAATAATAGCAGTCTGATAGCCACCTTCTTTGAGCTGTTTGGCAATATTATCTTTGTCGGTGGCAAGAGCATCGCTAAGAGTCCGCACACCATTAATATGGCTATAAGCACCCGTCATAATCGAAGCACGACTAGGAACAGAGATCGAGTTAGTACAAAAACTATTATCCAAAACGCAACCCTCCTCGGCCAAGCGTTTGATATTATCGTTCTGAACATAATCAGCCAGAATCCCCCCATACACGCCCCAAGCCTGAGAGGTATGGTCATCAGATAGGATAAAGACAATATTGGGTTGTTTTTGCTTTTTGGATTTCTGGGTTTTCTGGGCAAAAGCAGGTGTCGAGAGTGTCAGAACACCGACACCAAGAGTAAGTTTAGAGAGATGTCTCATAGATTTTCAATTAGAAAGGGTAAGTTATAGTATATTTATCTACGACAAAGATAGTAATTAGATATTAAATTAACCATATAAAATTTATTCTTCGAGCCGATATGCTAACTATAGTATGTTGTCAACCTATTTAAATAGGTCTACATTTGTACAAACTGTTTCAATTATGAATGATCAAGATATTTTAAAAGTGTTTGCGATGAAAGTACGGCATCGTAGAAAGGAGTTGAGTCTGTCACAAGAAAAATTAGCTGAATTAGCTGGTTTACATAGAACATACATAGGAATGATAGAAAGAGCAGAGAAGAATATTACACTAAAGAATATACAGAAGATAGCAAGGGCTCTAAATGTTGATATTAAAAATTTATTGTAGTTATGGCAAAAAAATATATTGCAAATTATGAAAAACAAGGAAAGCTTCACATTGTTGAAATAAAGTCTATGTCTGAACGTAGACTTTTTAGAACATACTCTAAACGATCAGCAAATGCTTTGGTCTTGCTAGTAGACAATCACCCGATGGGTATTACCACTAAAGATATGAAGGAAAAGTATGGAATAGTCGACAATAAGCTTTTTGGTGAACTATTAGATCAGTCAGGGTTTAGAGAATATCTATACTCGAACACACGAAGAGACAATTTGAAATTATGGGAGTTAGACATAGATAATTTATTTGAAAACACAAAAAATATTGCAGACGAAATAATTTGGTTTGGCATAAGTTCGCAAATGAATCTTGCTGACTTCAAATCAGAATTAAATGAAAAATATGAATTAAGATGCAATATCACTGGGCTAAAATTATATGAAAATCCTACAGGTAGATTTATGAGTAATTTGAGAAAGGTTGCGATAGATCACAGAATACCTCAACTTAAAAAAGGTGAGGATCATATTGACAATTTACAATACCTTTCATACTACGTAAATGAACGAAAAAATCAAGTGTGTGCAAAATGTAACACGCCAGAGTGCAAACAATGTGCATTAGCATACCCCGAACATAACACCACAATATATCCCACAAAAGAGGATATATCCGAACTTATCGGTCATTTTATTTAGTGGATAATTTGCCGTCCTCAAAATCTTTTAGCACCTTTCCTAAATGACGAGCAAATTCAACAGCAACAGCATTGCCTATTTGCCTAAATTGTGCAGTAGTAGCGCCCTTGAAAATAAAGTCATCAGGGAAGGTTTGTATTCTTGCGGTTTCTCTAACAGTAAAACGTCTATGACAATTTGGATGAACGGCTATAACGGGTCCTCCCGTACCACCACCTCGACCAACAATTGTAGGGCTAACTTTATTCCAGTCAAGTTTACGATTCCCCATATAACCGTTGATTTTAACCTTATGTTTAGTTCCATAATGGTTATTTAGTTTTTCGCCTTCTGCTGTATAGGGTTCAGGAAGATCGCCAATTGCGCTTCGTAGTGTGTTATGTGGCAAAAAACTTATTGAGTCTTTATCACTATGAGTTGGTTTTGGCGGAAAGTTGGAAAATAATTCATCTCTTTTTGCTTTGATAATATTTTTGGAGACTCCTAAAAATATTACTCGTTTTCTACCCTGTGGAACACCATAATCAGCAGCATTTAGAAGATATTTATGAACTTCATATCCACTATATCCTTCATTTGTTCCAATATTAGAAAACTCCTCCACGATTCTTTCGACTACTGTTCCTTTTCCGAGGCTTAATATCCCTGGTACGTTTTCAGCAAGAAAATATTTTGGTCGTGTTTCATTTAATAATCTTACTATCTCTAAATACAATTCATTCCGCTCATCACTCTCAGATCTATATAGATTTGCAATAGAGAATCCCTGACATGGAAATCCTCCGACCAACATATCATAATTAGGTAATTCTGCTCCTTTTAAATCCTTAACATCTTTTAAAAGCAGCTTATGATCAAAGTTGCTATCATAAGTCGATTTACAATCTTTGTCAAAATCAGTGGCAAGTACTATTTTATGACCAGCATTTATCAGTCCAAGGTCTAAGCCTCCACATCCGGCAAAAAGTGAAACTATTCTCATTATTAAATTTTATGCAAATATATAAAATTTTTCTTTTATTTCTACTCTAAACTGTACCATCATTTGAGATTTAGAAGAGAATGAATATATCAAAAATTTTTATTATCTTTGCAACTTACTGATTTTTTAACACTTTAAAACTTATTTTAAGACAATTTAAGCATGACAAAAACACCTACAATTAAATTTAGCAAAGCCTTTTGGGTTGCCAACACTGTTGAGCTCTTTGAGAGAGCCGCCTACTACGGAGTATTTATCGTAATCACGCTCTATTTGAGTCGTATCCTTGGTTTTAGTGATATGGAATCTGCAACCATTGCAGGTACATTCTCTGCTTTCCTTTATCTATTGCCAACTTTTGCTGGTGCTATTGCCGATAAAATTGGCTTCCGCAAGGCGATGCTTCTGGCCTTTTCGCTCCTCACGGTGGGTTATCTGGGACTGGCAATATTCCCGACCTATCTCCAATCGGCAGGATTGGTTGAATATTCGATGACAACCAACTTTACAGGGCTGCTAGATAGTAATCTTCGTTATGGTATCATCCCGATCATGATCCTTATCGTGTTGGGTGGTTCGTTTATCAAAAGTGTTATTACGGGTACTGTTGCCAAAGAGACTACTACCGAAACTCGTGCTAAGGGTTTCTCGATCTTCTATGCAATGGTTAATATCGGTGCATTCTCGGGCAAAACAATTGTTAAACCTTTGCGTGATGCTATGGGTAATGAGGGTTTGATTTCGTTGAACTATTTCTCGGCAGCGATGACTCTTTTGGCTCTTGTGGCAATCTTCTTCTTCTATAAAGGAGCAAAAGAGACAGGTTCGGGCAAGAAAATGAGCGATATAGTTAAAGCTCTAGGTAAGATTTGTACAAACGGTCGTTTGATCTCGTTGATCTTGATTATCACTGGTTTTTGGATGGTACAACACCAGCTGTACGCTACCATGCCTAAATACGTTTTGCGACTAGCAGGTGAGGGTGCTGCTCCATCATGGTATGCCAATGTCAACCCACTGGTAGTGGTGCTAACGGTAAACTTGGTTACTAGTCTTATGAGTCGTCGCACGGCATTGACTTCGATGACTTGGGGTATGTTTATTATGCCAATCTCGGCACTGTGTATGGCTTCGGGAAATATGCTCGATCCAAATATTTCGATACTAGGTATGCACCCCGTAGCGTTTACAATGGTTGTGGGTATCGTCTTCCAAGGTCTTGCAGAGACATTTATCTCACCACGCTTCTTGGAATATTTCTCACTTCAAGCTCCAAAGGGCGAAGAGGGTATGTACCTTGGTTTTAGCCACCTACACTCATTCCTATCATCAATCTTAGGATTTGGTCTTTCGGGTTACCTATTGAGCAAATATTGTCCAGAGCCAGATCTATTCTCTTCGCACGAAGAGTGGGCAGCAGCCGCAGCCGACGCACACTATATTTGGTACTATTTTGCAGTGATCGCATTAGTTTCGGCGATAAGTCTGATTGCATACGGTGTAATCGTAAAACGCCTAGACAGCAAGAAAGCAAATGCATAGTCACTAATCTCTAGTTCGGATAGAGCAGAGATATTGCACATCACATAATAAAACGGGTTGATTTTCCTTTGTTCAGGAAAATCAACCCGTTTCTTATATATAATACTCCCCCAAATTAGGACAGCAGGTTAAGATAGAAATAATTCGTATCTTTGTGTCATAACAAT
>JAWXTL010000075.1:0-7182 GCA_044433565.1 Rikenellaceae bacterium
GGCGGACGGCTCCCCCCGTCGGGAGCCCCGTACTACTTCGTAGCACGATGCACCCCGACAGCCGCCCGAGAACAATCCACATCTTCAAGGATAGAATCTTTCCAATCCTCCGACCACAGCCCCAAAACTGAGGTCAAAGAGTGCTTTTTCGAGAGTCTTGCCGTCAGAAATGTGCAAAGAGATAATGTATATTAAGAAAAATATGATACCTTTGTAATCTAAACATTTAAAGATTATATAGCCTAAGATAAGATTTTATGAAAAAAGGAATTACATACCTATTACTCCTATTGTTAGTTGCTGCTTGTGCACCCTCAAGTGAAAATATAGAAATCAATGGTCAGTTCTTTGGACGTGGCAAACAGACAGTTATCCTCGAACAGCTATCCCCGACTGGCAGTGCCATTATCGACTCGACTCGAACCAGCGACGATGGCTCTTTTAGCCTCCAGATCGACAAAACACCTCAGATCCCGACATTCTATAATCTCTATTTGGGTGATAGTTATGTTCCTTTGCTTTTGGAAGATGGCGAGAAGGTGACTGTTTCGGCTGTGGGTAATATCTTCAATAACTATAATGTCGAGGGTTCTCAGGGCTCTCTGCTCATTAGGGAGTTTAATACCCTTTTGCGTGATGCTACCCTAGAGCTTGACTCTCTGATGACTATCTATGAGGCTAGTGACGATAATCAGGTGATGCAACAAGAGATTGGTCGTGAGTATGGTCAGAAGTATATCCGCTTGAAACGTGATGTGATCAAGTTTGTGATTGGCAATGCTAATTCTCTTGCGGCTTTGCTTCCTCTTTATCACCCCAATGCCAATGGAGAGTATATCTTCGATCAGCCCGAGGATTATATCTATTTTCAGTTGGTTAGCGACTCTTTGATGGCCAAATACCCTACTTCTCCTTATGCTCTTTCGATGAAAAAAGATATGCAGTTGATTACTAATGCTCAACATACTGATTCTCTTTTGGCCTCTCTCGATGAGTCTAGTTTTCCGGAGATTGAGATGTATGATGCCCGTGGTAAACTCCAGAAACTTTCGGACAATTTGGGCAAGGTTATTTTGATTGATTTTACTGCCTCTGAGCCTACCGAGTTGAAGATTTTGAACCGTGAATTGGTTGAGTTGTATGAGAAGGTGAACAATAGCGATTTTGTTGTCTACCAGATCTGGTTGGATGCCAATAAGGCTCAATGGTTGAAGAGTGTTTCGGACTCTCGTTTGCCTTGGATTTCGGTTAATGATTTTATGGGTAGTAGCTCTCCTGTGGTTCGCACTTATAATATTAATAAGATTCCGGCAAACTATTTAATCAATCAACAGGGCGATATTGTGGCTCGTGATTTGAATGTCGATGAGCTTGAGAAGATGCTTGAGGGGTTGCTCTAACCTCTGGGAGGGGGCGGATTGATTTAGCTGTTCGCTAATCTTGATATATATAATTTTGTTATCCCGTTTTGATTTACTTTCTATCTGATGTACACCTAGGGCTTTCGTTGCCAGAGAGATCCTCACTTGATCGTGAGCGATTGGTTGTTGAGTGGTTAGATGGGATCGAAGATCGGTGCAGTGAGCTTTTTATTGTGGGTGATTTCTTTGATTTTTGGTTTGAATATCAGCGTGTTGTACCTTCGGGATTTGTTCGGGTTTTGGGGCGATTGGCTCGGTTGCGTGATCGTGGGATTCCGATACATTTTTTTGCTGGTAACCATGATATGTGGCTTCGGGGTTATCTTTCTTCTGAGATAGGGTGTACGGTTTATACCTCACCTTCTGTTTTTGAGCGTTATGGTCGTCGTATTTTGGTTGCTCATGGCGATGGACTTTCGAGTCGTGATACGGCAGGTCGTGTTTTGAGTGCAGTTTTTCATTCTCGGGTTATTCGTTGGTTGTTTCGGTGGATGGTTCATCCCGATTTGGCTTTGCGTTTTGGGCATTGGTGGTCTCGGGGCAATAGGACTCGTCGCCCGGGTATTAGCCATGAGTTTCGTGGGGTCGATGAGCCTTTGGTTCGTTGGGCTATTGGGCGTAGGGAGGCGGATTCGTCTTTAGACTCTTTTGTTTTTGGGCATTTGCACACCCCTCAATATGTTGAGATTGGCGGCGGTGGTGTTGTTTTGATTTTGGGTGAATGGATCGAGAATCCAACGGTTGCTTCTCTTGATGAGCGGGGGTTTCGGTTGGAAAAAGTAGAGATTTCGCAATAGGGGGCATTCTTTTTTTCTATTGCCTCGTGAAAAATCATCATAAATGATGAGTGCGCCGAGGGGGAATATGTATTACCTTTGTCGAAAATTTAATCAACACTCTTTTAAAATTATGAAACTTAAAAATCTAATTCTAGCACTATCTCTTATCCTTACTTTTAGTGCTTGTGAAAAAAACAATGAGGTAACTACTACTATTTCTGTTGACGATATTGTTGGTACTTATAATGGTGAGATTTTCTTTACTGTTAATGGTGCTGTTATTTCGGCAACCGATCCAGCGGTAAGCTATACAGTATCTAAGATATCTGACACAGAGGTTAATATCGTTTTCCCTGCTCTTGTTCCTGATAACTTCCCAACTATTGTCTCTATGTCAGACGATTGTACTTTGGTTTATGATGCGACTAGCAATTCGTTCAAAGGTTCGGATAGCTTTACTGGCACATCGGGTGTTTATAGCATTTCGGTAGAGTACTCTTGCACTATTTTCAAGGAGGGTATGATGATGTCGGCAGATTACTCTTTGGGTGATGTTATGCCTTATCCTATTCAGACTTACTGTGAGTCTGTAAGATAGGTTCACCTTGTGTCCCATTAATGGGTTAAATTAATTAATTATGTAGTTGTGGAGTGATCTATCTTTTGGGTGGGTCACTCTTTTTTTTTGGGGGGCTCACCCTCTGCAAATTATCCTTACACTTTCATAGTCCATGACCCAGCAATAGTCCCAGAAAAGACCCAGCAGAGTCCCAGAATAATCCATATCTTCTAAAGTAATAAATTCCGAATTGCGACAGCGGATAATTTTCCTTTGGAAGGAAAATTATCTACGGAGCGGACGGCTCCCAAGGGTGGTCGGAAGATTGAAAAGATTCTATTCTCGAAGATATGGTATGTTCTCGGACGGCTGTCGGTGTGGCACGTAAGCCTTCAGGATTACGGGGCTCCCGATGGGGGGAGCCGTCCGCCCCGTAGAGATTTCACCTTTTACAAAGGCAAAATCTCCGCTATCGCAATTGAACCATTTCTATTAGAACGACCCCAAAGTGTTTGTTAATATCTTTCTTATGAAACTGGCTACAACTCTCTCTGAGCCAAAAATTCTATATATCCACGCAAGGCATCCTTCACGGGCGAATCATCAAACCCATCGAGAATAGCCAATGCCTGATCGCAACGCTCCGTCACAGCGGCTCGTGACTGCTCAATGCCACCATTGTCAAAAACAAACTCTGCCACCTTAGAAGCCTCGCCTCGACGTACTAACCCCCGCACCCGACGATCCTCACCCCCTTGCTCAATCGCCATGAGCAAAGGCAATGTGATCTTCCCCTCACGCAAATCGTTGAATCGAGCCTTACCACTGCGGTCACCAACATAATCCAACACATCATCGGCAATTTGAAACGCCTCACCCAACAACACCCCAAAACGATAGATCTTATCAAAATCCTCGATCGGAGCACCCAAGGCTGCCGAAGACCCCATCAAATAGGCGGTCTTTAGACGTATAACCTCGAAGTACTTCTCTGTGGTAATATCCAACAATAGGGCGTGGCGCATCTGACGTAATTCCCCCTCGACCAAATTGCGCAGAGTCGAAGCCGAAAGATCAATAGCACGGTAGTTATGCTCACTTGTTCCCAAACTAACAGCCTGAGTCAACAAGAAATCCCCTGCCAAAACAGCCCCACGTGAACGCAACAAGGCCATCGTAGTCAACTCCGATCGACGTGTGTATGCCTCGTCCAAAATGTCATCATGCACCAGCGAAGCATTGTGCGTAAGCTCCATAATAGCCGCCCCAACTAGGTGCTCACGGCGAACCTCGCCATAGAGACGAGCAATCAACAGCGTAAGCAATGGGCGCATACGTTTCCCCTTGAGGTTTATCAATTTAGAGATCGTACTCCCCAAAAGCTCATGCTCGCTGGTGAGTGAATCGGCCAATATAGCCTCCAATTGGGTCAACTCCTCGCCAACCACCTTGCGTATCTGATCTAAACCTATCATGATAATCTATTTTTTAGATTCTATAATTATCGTTACGGGGCCATCGTTGACCAACGAAACCTGCATATCGGCACCAAAGCTCCCTGTGGCAACCTTAGTCTTGATCCTTTGGGCGGTTTGCTCGGTGAAGTATTCATAGAGGGGCTTGGCTACGTCGCCTCGTGCCGCAGCTATATAACTTGGGCGATTGCCCTTGGCTGCCGAGCCATAGAGCGTAAATTGGCTTACGACCATCACCTCGCCTTGGGTATCCATCAACGAGAGGTTCATAACCCCCTGTGGGTCATCAAAGATACGCAAAGAGAGCATCTTCGACACCAAATAATCGGCATCGGCCGAGGTGTCGTCGTGGGTGATACCCAACAACACCACTACCCCACCCGATATTGAGCTATATAGTTCGCCCCCGATGTGGAGTTGCGCCTCGGAGACTCTCTGTATTACGATCTTCATTTTTTGGTTTTGCTCTACAATGCTTTAATCAAGAAGTAGTTTTTCTTGCCTTTTTGCACCAATAAGAATTTGCCGCTGATAAGTTTTGAACCGTCTACCACTTGATCTATTTGTGCTACTTTTTCGCCACATAGCGAGATGCCACCTCCTGTGATTAGGCGACGCAATTCGCCTTTCGATGCGAAGATTGCAGCTTTTTCGGTACACAATGATCCGAAATCAATTCCCGATTGCAACTCCTCAAGCGAGATCTCGAATTGAGGCACACCTGCAAAGACATCCAAAAGAGTCGCCTCGTCGACTAGTGCCAATGCCTCGGCCGCCTTACCTCCAAAGAGAATGCCACTAGCTGCCACAGCCTTTTCGTACTCCGCCTCGCCATGGATAGCCACCGTAATCTCACGAGCCAGAGTCTTCTGAAGCTCACGAAGGTGAGGAGCCTCTGTGTGACGAGCCACAAGTGCCTCGATAGTTGGCTGGTCAAGGAAGGTAAAGATCTTGATATACGACTCAGCATCGGTATCCGAAACGCCAAGCCAGAATTGGTAGAAACGATAAGGAGTGGTATAACGAGCATCCAACCAGATATTTCCCTGCTCGGTCTTGCCAAATTTGGTACCATCGGCCTTGCGGATCAAAGGGCAGGTCAAACCATAGCCCTCGCCACCAATCTTGCGACGAATCAACTCGGTACCCGTGGTGATATTTCCCCATTGGTCAGAGCCACCCATCTGCAATTTGCAGTTATAATTCTCATAAAGATGAACAAAGTCATAGCCCTGAAGCAGCTGGTAGGTAAATTCGGTAAATGACATACCATCACCCTCGCCCGAGAAGCGACGTTTCACCGAATCCTTTGCCATCATATAGTTCACTGTGATGAGTTTACCAATATCACGTACAAAATCCAAGAACGACCACTGGCTCATCCAATCGTAGTTATTGGTTACGATCGCAGCATTCTGGGCCTCCGAATCAAAGTCGATCAGGCGAGAGAGTTGGGCACGGATAGCATCTTGGTTGTGGCGTAGCGTTGCTTCGTCTAGCAGGTTGCGTTCGGCCGACTTGCCCGAAGGGTCACCAATCATACCCGTAGCACCACCAATAAGAAGTATCGGGCGGTGACCAGCACGTTGGAAGTGGCGCAACATCATCACGCTCACTAGGTGTCCTATATGTAGTGAATCTGCTGTTGGGTCAATACCTACGTATGCCGATGTCATCTCTTTTTCGAGTTGTTCACGTGTTCCTGGCATGAAGTCTTGGATCATACCTCTCCACTCTAATTCGTCTATGAAGTTCATTTTATATTTATGTTTTTTTTATAATTAGCAAGAGGCAAAGATAATACATTTTTGTGGTTGTCCAATAAAAATTAAGCCCTTTAGCTCGATCGTTTTTGTAGGTTGCACATGGTGTAATGAACATATAGCAAAGATATGGAGAGTTCTCGGACGGCTGTCGGTGTGACCCGTGCTACGAAAGTAGTACGGGGCTCCCGACGGGGGGAGCCGTCCGCCCCGTAGATTTTTCTGGCGAAAAATCCGCTGTCGCAAATGGGATTTATTACCTTATAAGAGATTGATTGTTCTGGGACTCTTGCTGGGTCGTTTCTGGGACTCTTGCTGGGTCATGTGCTACGAAAGTAGTGCAGGACTCCTGTGGGGGAGCGTCTGCCCAACTGAATTTCCTTGCGGAAATTCTCGCTATCGCAATTCGGAAAATCCCTCCGCAAAAAAAAGAGCCTCTCTCGCCAAGCGAAAGAAGCTCTATATCTAATCATCCAAATAAGGTAAACTTATTCAGAGATAGGCGTAACAGATACGTAAGATTTACCTTCAGCCTTCTTTTTGAAACAAACTGTTCCATCAACAAGAGCAAAAAGTGTATGATCTTTACCAATACCCACATTCTCGCCTGGGTTGTGCGCTGTACCACGCTGACGTACGATGATGTTACCTGCTTTAGCGAATTGACCGCCAAAAAGTTTTACGCCCAAACGTTTTGATTCTGACTCACGGCCGTTCTTAGAACTACCGACTCCTTTTTTGTGTGCCATCTTGTCTCTGTGTTATTAGCAGTTAATATTGTTAATTTCGATTTGAGTAAGACACTGACGGTGACCATTTTTCACACGGTATCCTTTGCGTCTTTTTTTCTTGAATACAATAACTTTGTCATCTTTAAGGTGACGAACTACTGTTGCTTCAACACTGGCATCTTTGATTGAAGGTGTGCCAATACTTACCTTTCCGTCGTTGTCTACAAACAGAACTTTATCGAAGCTCACTTTAGCGCCTTCTTCGGCTGCTAGACGGTGAACATAGAGCTTACGACCGCTTTCCACTTTGAATTGCTGTCCTGCGATTTCTACAATTGCGTACATTCTACGATTGTCTTGATTAATATGGGTTTATACTCAGCAACTTGGGCTACGTGTCTAGCACAAATTGAGGTGCAAAGATAGCTCTTTTTTTGCTAACTTTCAAATCTTT
>JAWXTL010000076.1:0-7068 GCA_044433565.1 Rikenellaceae bacterium
CTATGAAATAGTACGGGGCTCCCGTGGGGGGGGGGAGCGTCCGCCCTGCTGACTTTCCTGACGGAAAGTCTCGCTATCGCAATTGGAAATTCCTCTACCAAATAATAACAAAAAAGCTAGAGAAAAATCTCTAGCTTTTTTGTTATCCGAAAGAACTATCTCCTTTAGCCCCGAAAAAGATTGTCGACAAAACTGCGTGGCTCAAAAATCTGAAGATCCTCGACCTTCTCGCCCACACCAATAAAACGAACAGGAATATTCATACTATCCGAAATACCAATCACAACACCCCCTTTGGCCGTTCCATCCAATTTGGTAATTGCTAGTGCCGTAACATCGGTTGCCGCCGTAAACTGCTTCGCCTGTTCATAGGCATTCTGACCCGTAGAACCATCCAACACCAAAAGAACCTCGTGTGGCGAAGAAGGCACAATCTTACGCATCACGTTGCGAATCTTGGTCAGCTCATTCATCAACCCCACCTTGTTGTGCAAACGACCTGCCGTGTCAATCAAAACAACATCAGCCCCTGCCGCCTTTGCCGACGATATAGTATCATAGGCCACCGAAGCTGGATCCGACCCCATCTTCTGCTTAATGATCTTTGCCCCTGCACGATCTGCCCAAACCTCCAATTGGTCGATAGCCGCAGCCCTAAAAGTATCGGCAGCACCAATATATACTCGCTTTCCGGCACTCTCCAATCGTGAAGCAATCTTGCCTATGGTGGTGGTCTTGCCCACACCATTGACCCCAACAACCATCACCACAAAAGGATTACCATCCGAATCTTTCTCGAACGAAAAGCCATCAATATCCTCGCTCTTCGACCCCAAAAGTGCCACGGTCTCCTCACGCAGGATTGATTGCAATTCGGTAGTACCCACATATTTGTCACGAGCCACACGGCTCTCGATACGCTCAATAATACGCAGAGTAGTATCAATCCCCACATCCGAAGTGACTAGCACCTCTTCTAAAGAGTCTAAGACCTCATCGTCGACCTTCGATTTACCGACAACAGCACGTGAGAGTTTCTCGAAAAATCCTCGTCGAGTCTTCTCTAGCCCCTGTTCCAGACGCTCCTCACTCTGCGCTTCTTGCTGTTGCTCTTGGGCAGTGGTGACCTCGGGGTTGCTATCTGCACCCTGCTGGGTAGCAACCTCCCTGGTGGGTTGCTTCTTCTTGAAAATATCGAATAATCCCATTTTGTTTAGACTGTTTTTTTTGGGGGGTTAATATTCTTATTTGTCTTGTGAGTTTAGCGACAGCTCTAGCTCTTTGAGCTGCTCGGCCGAGATTGGTGCTGGAGATTCGATCATTGTATCACGTCCTGAGTTATTCTTAGGGAATGCGATATAGTCACGGATCGACTCCGAACCCCCGAAGATTGCACACCAGCGGTCGAAACCAAAGGCGATACCACCATGAGGTGGAGCACCATATTTGAACGCCCCAAGTAGGAATCCGAATTGCTCCTCGGCCTCCTCTGGCGTAAAGCCCAATACCTCGAACATACGGCTTTGAACCTCTCCATCGTGAATACGGATCGAGCCACCTCCGATCTCAGCACCGTTACACACAAAGTCGTAGGCATTGGCACGAATCTCACGAAGGTCATCGCTGGTCATAAACTTATCGAGATCTTCGATTGCTGGAGCTGTGAATGGATGGTGCATAGCAAAGTAGCGACCGCTCTCTTCGTCCCATTCCAAAAGTGGGAAATCCACAACCCATAGTGGGGCATAAACGCCCAGTATAATCAAACCAAGTTCACGAGCCACGTGTAGACGAAGTTCGCCTAGTGCGGTTTGTGTTTTGCGTTTGCCACCTGCCATAACAAGGATCAAATCACCTGCCTCGGCACCCAACTCAGAAGCCCAAAGCTGAAGAGTTGGTTGATCGAAGAATTTATCGACACTAGATTTCACATTACCATCTGCCTCGACACGAGCATAGATCAAGCCCGTAGCACCAATCTGAGGACGCTTAACCCAATTGGTCAAACCATCCAATTGCTTACGAGTATATGATGCCGCACCTTTGGCACAGATACCACCAACATACTCAGCATTATCAAACACAACGAAACCCTCACCACGCATATCCGAAGAAAATTCGTGCATCTTCATATCAAAACGCAAATCAGGTTTGTCCGAACCATAATAAGCAATAGCATCAGCATAACTCAAACGTGGAATCTCGCCCACCATATCATAACCAATCGTCTCGCTAAACATCGCCTTTATCATCCCCTCGAAAGTCGAAAGAACATCATCACGCTCCACAAAAGACATTTCACAGTCGATCTGAGTAAACTCAGGCTGACGATCCGCACGTAGATCTTCGTCACGGAAACAGCGAACAATCTGGAAATAACGATCATAACCACTAACCATCAAAAGTTGTTTGAAGGTTTGAGGCGATTGAGGCAAGGCATAGAACGTACCGGTATTCATACGAGAAGGAACAACAAAGTCACGAGCCCCTTCGGGTGTAGATTTGATAAGGTACGGAGTCTCGATCTCCAAGAAATTCTGGCTATCCAAATAGCGACGAAGACTCTGAGCCATCTTGTGGCGCAAGATCATATTATGTTGCAAAGGAGAACGACGAAGATCCAAATAACGATACTGCATACGAAGCTCATCGCCACCATCACTATGCTCCTCGATAGTAAATGGAGGGGTTTCGCTCTTGCTCAGAATAACAATTTCAGAGGCCTGAAGCTCAATATCGCCAGTGGGGATCTTCGCATTTTTTGAAGCACGTTCGATAACCAAACCCTTTACCTGAACCACAAACTCACGCCCTAGGCTCTCGCCCAAAGCCTTCAACTGCGATGAACTGTTCTGGTCAATAGCCACCTGAGTGATGCCATAGCGGTCACGAAGGTCAAAGAAGATCATGGCACCTAGGTTTCTCACTTTTTGCACCCATCCACACAGGGTTACCTCTTTTGAAATGTCTGTGGCACGTAATTCACCACAAGTATTTGTTCTGTACATCTTTATGATTTATTGTTTTTTTTGTTGTCTAGTTTATTGGATTCATTCTCAGATAATGAGCCACCTGACGAGCCTGATCCACGGCATCGGTCGAAGGGCGCAAAGCATAGGGCATATCCGATGCAGCCCATTGCGCTTCCATATCATAGAAATCATAATTTATTGGCAGCTCTTTGTACTCTTTGGCATAGTCGAAATAGCTCTTCCAACGCTGATAATAGAGATTTTTGAGCACTCCAGCCCATTCACGATGCGAGTAGTCATGCAATCCTCCTTGATTCGAGGCGGTGTGATTTCCCCATGTCGAGATTAGGGTCAATGCCTCCTTGCGATAGTTTTCCATCTCGCTTTGGGAGCGTCCATTGAGCATTGCACTGGCAACCCATGGCCCCACCATAAACTCCTCACGAGAGTTGAGCAGCTGATCCTGCATCAAGATCAGATCTAGGAATTGGGTGGTCAGCTCGTCGAATTTCAGGGTATCATTAAGATCAAAGGCACTACGAATTTCACCCAACAGCAGAGAGCCACGATTTGCCAGAGTCTGACGGGCAACATCCACTAGATCATATTCAAAATTGTTAGATCCACGATAGACCTCCGATTCACGGATCATCAGATGGAGTGCTTTTTCTAGCTCTGCGGGTTTGTAGTATAGTTTTGATGTCCCCCATGTTGATACATTATCGACCTCTAGGGCTGGGCGAGCGCAGAATACGCTTTCGCTTGTCCCCTCTTGGGTGGCATCATAAGGCGGATTATAGACTGTATTTGCTAGGATATTCCATGCCTGAGTGAGGTCTTTACTTGCTCGTCCGTAGCGCACGGCTGCCCAGTTTTCGATCCATTGCTCTTTGGTGAAGGTCTCTTTTCTCCATGGTAGTTCGTAGATTAGTTCGTACATCACTGGATTATTTTCGATACCTTCCATCGTGGCACCCACGCCAACCATATATTGACCTACTGTTTCACGTTTTGTCAAGTAGTAGCCATCTATCACACGTTGCATTTTGCCATACATCCCTGTGTTGCCTCCAAAATTCAGCAACATACAGTAGATCCAATCGTGAGCACCATATCCACCCTCACGATACCATGTACTTTGCATATCTCCCCATTGCGGACGAGATTCGCTAAAGAGATCAAGCACAATAAGTTCTCCGGCTGGTATTGCTTCGATCATGGCTGGTTGAGGATTGTTTTGCCATGCCTGAATCACCCATTTAGCACCCTCTGATGCTTCTTTCATCGCCCCAAAGATCGCCTCACCGGCTTTTGCCAAATCGACACCTGCTGTGCTACCGCCTTCGTGGAAAGGATCAATAGAATAGTAATCGGCCTTGCCAAAAAGCTTCTCCATCTGCTGATAATAGACCCGTGCAATTTCGGCAAAACGAGGGTCGGTGGGTTGCAAAAAAGCAGGACGCTGATAGGCGCACCAAGTACCCGGATCCTGAACCTCTAGGCCCAATTTCTCATTGGCATCCGATGGAACCATCCCTGCATAACCAGCATAAACGGGCTTAATGCCCCATTGTTTATAACGAGCCACAATAAGCTGTTCGAGTGCAACCTGCTGATTGTACCAATCGTCACTATTAGGAACTTCTGATCCCTCAAGATTGTTCATCAACCACCAAGCCTGTTTCGAGGGCGAAGCCACAAAAGCATTAGCCTCATCTTTGGTATAGCCCAACTCCAAAAGGGTATTACGCCACACGGTCGAAGTACCCGTCAACGCCAAAGGCATATTAATACCGTGCAAAGCCATCCAGTCGATCTCTCTCTCCCAACGTTTCCAATCCCACCAAGCCATCGAATAAGAGAAGGTGCAATAGTTCAGATAGTAACGCAAAAGCTCCGAGGTCTCGTGACGCTCAGGGGTCTTCACCTTTGGGAAATCCAAAATACGCTGCCGAGGAGAGTTCCAAGCAATATGTACCCCTGCATGGTATTTCAAATACCAATTCAGCCCCGCCGCAACCGAGATCCAATTATTACCCTTGATCCACACCTTCGACCCCTTGCTATCGAGTTCAAAAAAGTCAACCTCGCACATAGGATCCGAGATCTCAAAGAGGAAGTGCTTAGAAGCACCATTATCAATACGATCGACCAGTGCCGACACAGGGTTTTTCTCTTTGGCAGCCCAACTCTGTTGGAAAGTAGATCCCAACACAAGAAATAAAAGAATAAGAAATTTACGAATCATAATTAATCAATTTGGTTTTGGGGGACGGGTGAGTTGTTACATATTTTCGGGCATCTTGCCGTTGAAACCGTCGGCAAGTTGTTGTGCTATCTGATCGACCGCTTTTTGGAGTTTCCCCCCGATCATCATCTTCATCATCATATTGAGCTGGGCATCCAAAACGATACGCATACGGGTGTCGTTCGCTCCCACCTCTTTGAGCTGTAACCAAAACGAAAACGGAAAAGGAGTACCTCCCTCACCCTCGCCAATCTTGATTAGCTTGTCTTGTTCTCGCTCGATGATTGCCAACGAGACACGATAGCCTTTGGCGATAAACGAACAGGTATCATCGTCCGCCTCCCATTGCTCTACTTTGTCGGCAAGGATAGGCGAGAAGTTAGAGAACTTCGATACCACGCTATATATTTGAGCTGCTGGGCGAAAAACCTGCTGCTGCTTACTTTCTACTCTCATATATATTAGTTTAAATATCTTGATTGATCTACTCTCTATTTCATCCATTGATCTGGAGCCAAACGCCACTCTTTGAGCGTGTCGACTTGATCTTCGGTGATATATTCGCTCGATAGGGCTTCGTCGATCAATACATTATAATTGCTCAATGTTATTAGGCGAACACCTGCTTTCTCGAAATTCTCGGCCGCCTTTGGGAAGCCATAGGTAAAGATTGCTACCATACCCACAACCTCAAGACCCTCTTTGCGCATTGCTTCGACTGCTGCCAACGAGCTACCTCCGGTCGAGATCAAATCTTCGACCACTACAACTTTCTGACCACGTTCGTATTTTCCTTCGATCTGATTGCCAATACCGTGCGCTTTTGGAGCCGAGCGAACATAGATCGCTGGTTTGTTCAAACGGTCGGCCGCCAAGACACCCCACGAGATAGCACCCGTAGCAACACCTGCCACAAGTTCTGCTTCGGGGAACGATTCTTGTATGAGCTGTGCAAACGAACGGGCAACCTTGCCTCGTTGGTCGGGGAAGCTCAAAATGGTACGATTATCGCAGTAGATAGGCGATCTCCAACCAGAGGCCCATGTGAAAGGATTTGATAGATTCAATTTTATTGCTTTAATTTGCAGTAGCGTTTGTGCTATGTCTTTTTGCATTGGGACGTTATTTTTATGATTAATAAACATATAAACCACAAAAGTATTAAAAAATTATGAAGAATAAAACTATTTATGCAGCAGGAGGAGTTGTAACCAATCCACAGGGCGAATATTTATTGATTTATCGTAATGGTATTTGGGATTTGCCTAAGGGTAAACGTGAAGAGGGTGAGAGTGATGAGCAGTGTGCACTGCGTGAGGTTAGCGAGGAGTGTGGTTTGCCTCTGAGCGGGTTGACTTTGGGCGATAAGATTATGACCACTACCCATTTTTATCATCTCAATATTGAGTCTGTTACCAAGCATACTCAGTGGTATATGATGGAGTATTGCGGATCCGCAGAGCCTAAGGCGCAAAAAGAGGAGGGGATCGAGAGGGTCTGTTGGGTCGATCAGCAGAAGGCAAAAGAGTGCCTTGATGGGTCGTATGAGACTATTAAGGAGTTGTTCGAGAAGGTTTTGAATCTTGTGAAGTAGCTTTCGCTGCCGCAATTCGGATCATTTTACCCCCGAAGAGATGGCAGAGTTCTCGGACGGCTGTCGGTGTGGCACGTGCTACGAAAGTAGTACGGGGCTCCCGATGGGGGGGGAAGCCGTCCGCCCCGTAGATTTTTCTAACGAAAAATCCGCTGTCGCAATTCGGAATATTATCATCCCCGAAGAGATTTGTTGTTCTGGGACATTCGGGTATTTTCTGGGACTCTTGCTGGGTCATGTGCTACTTTGGTAGT
>JAWXTL010000077.1:0-6966 GCA_044433565.1 Rikenellaceae bacterium
CTATACTATACTAGTATGACAACTGTATTTGAGAATGCGGTAGCGGAGATTTTGCCTTCGAGGGAAGGTGAAATCTCTACGGGGCGGACGCTCCCCCCCACGGGAGCAAAGTAGCAGATGACCCAGCAAGAGTCCCAGAAAATACCCAGTAGAGTCTCAGAACAATCCATATCTTCGAGGATAGAATCATCCGAATTGCGATAGCGGAGATTTTGCCGCAAGGTAAAATCTCTACGGGGCGGAAGGCTCCCCCCGTCGGGAGCCCTGTAATCCTAAAGGCTTACGAGGCAAATCCCGACAGCCGTCTGTGAACACTCCATATCTTCGTAAATACTTCTATACATAAAAATAAAGGGGGCTTTTATTCATTAAAAGCCCCCTTAAAAATAATTTACTCAATGTTACCAACGATAAACCTTATCGCCTCGACGCAAAGCAATATCACCCGTTGGAATAGAACATTTACCCCCTTTGAGAGCTTTGTCTACGCCATCGCCATGCGGCAAACGGATTTCACTGCAAATCAACTCAGCAGCTCCAGTAGTCTCGCCCGTAATCAAAAGTGAATCGCCAACGGAGAGATCCCCCGATTGCAACTCAATCTCGGCAACATTAATGCGGTTGAAAAAGTTAGTGACACGACCAATATAAACCTTGGTACGAGTAGCCGAAGAGCCATAACTAGAAGTCCATTCTCCGAACTCCTTGCCAACTTTATGCCCAAGGTAGTAACCACCCCAAAAACCACGATTAAACACCTCACAAAGACGATCGTAGATCTCGTGAGCAGCCTCTGGCGTGTATTCTTCTCGTTCTATAAGATTCAAAGCCTGACGGTAACTCTCGCAAACACGCTTAACATATTCAGCCCCACGTGCACGTCCCTCGATCTTGAGCACCCGAACCCCCGAATTGACCATCTCCCCTAGGAACTCGATAGTCGAAAGATCCTTCGGAGAAAGGATATATTTATTGTCTACCTCTAGTTCTGCTCCCGTTTCAATATCTTGTACATGGTACTGACGACGACAAATCTGGCGGCAAGAGCCCCGATTCGCCGATTTCCAAGCCTCATGTAGACTCAAATAACATTTGCCACTAACGGCCATACACAACGCACCATGAGCAAACATCTCTATGCGCACCAACTCTCCAAGAGGGCCACGTATATCACGCTCACGGATCTGATCGTAGATATAGCGAACCTGAGGCAATTGAAGCTCACGAGCCAAAACCACAACATCAGCCCATTGCGAATAAAATTCGACAGCCTCGATATTGCTAATATTAACCTGAGTAGAGATATGAACCTCGAGTCCACGTCGACGAGCAGCCAACATAGCCGACTGATCGGCAATAATCACGGCCGTAACCTTCGATAGGGCTGCCGCATCAAGCACCTGATTCATATACTCCAGATCTTGATCGTAGAGCACAGTATTAAGAGTCAGATAACTCTTGACACCATGCCGATGGCAACGTTCAACAATAGTATGAAGATCGTCGAGCGAAAAATTTACGCTCGAAGCCGAACGCATATTAAGCCCCTGAACCCCAAAGTAGATAGAATCAGCCCCTGCCGAAATAGCAGCCGTTAGGGATTCCCAAGAGCCTACGGGAGCCATTATTTCAATCTTTTGCGACATATTCTGCTGTTTTGTGCTATTTGATTTCGATCTTGGCAACACGAGCTGCATGGCGACCTCCTTGGTACTGGGCAGCAAGGAAGGCATCTACGATTTTGGCTGCGGTAGCCTCGTCGATAAAACGACCTGGCATAGAGCAGATATTTGCATCGTTGTGTTCACGAGCCAAAGCCGCCAACTCGGGCAACCAACAAATAGCAGCACGAACACCAGCGTGACGATTGATCGACATGGTAATACCATTTGCCGAGCCACAAAAAGCAAAGCCTAGTTCTGCTTCGCCATTGGCAATTGTTTGGGCTAGAGGGTGACCAAAGTCGGGGTAATCAATTGACTCCTCGGAGTGACAACCCAAATCATTGAGTGTATGACCTAGTGAGAGCAGGTATCCTGCAACAAATTCTTTAAGTTGGAAACCACCGTGATCACTGGCTAGTGCAATTTTCATTTTCTTTGTATTGTTTTTAAATTGTTTTCTTGAGGGGCAAAGGTACGAATTATTTGTTAGTTTTTGCAAATGGGTGTTATGCAAGAGATTCTAGGTGGAAGGGCAGAGGTATTTCCGAATGCGGTAGCGGAGATTTGCCTTCTGTAAGAAGGCAAATCTCTACGGGGCGGACGGCTCCCCCCGTCGGGAGCCCCGTAAACCTGAAGGCTTACGGTTCACCTCGACAGCCGTCCAAGAACATTTCATATCTTCGAGGATAGAATCTTTTCAATCTTCCGACCACCCCTTGGGACGCTCTCCCACTGATTATATGGGGCAGTCCTGCACTACTAAAGTAGCAGATGACCCAGCAAGAGTCCCAGAAAATACCCGAGCGTCCCAGAACAATCAATATCTTCGGGAATGATAATATTCCGAATTGCGATAGCGGATTTTTCGCAAGAAAAATCTACGGGGCGGACGGCTCCCCCCGTCGGGAGCCCCGTACTATTTCATAGCACGTGTCACACCGACAGCCGTCCGAGAACACAAAAGCCTTCGATTGTTTTTTTTATCAACTTTCTATTAGATTGACTTCCATCTCTAACTCTATGCCCGATAGTTCTTTGACCGACGAGATCACCTCTTGTGCTAGATTTATTAGCTCGGTCGATGTACCATTGCCATAGTTGACCAGCACTAGTGCTTGATTTTGGTGTACGCCCACCTCACCCAAGCGACGACCCTTCCACCCTGAACGCTCAATAAGCCATCCGGCTGGGACCTTGTAGCGGCCATCCTCTTGTGGGTAAAAACGGAGGTCTGCGAACTTCTCTTTTAGCACCTCGAATTGCTCGGGGCTGATAACAGGATTCTTAAAAAAGCTCCCTGCATTGCCCAATTCATCTGGTTCTGGGAGTTTACTCTTGCGAATCTGGGTTACTGCCTCACGAATATTGTGCAGCGAAGCTCCCCCTTTTTGTGCAACTAGTTCTGCTAGATCGCCATATTCGATATTAAAGCTCTGGGGATTCTCCTCTAGCGCAAAAGCCACACGGGTGATAATCGCCTTGCCCTTTAGCTCGTGTTTGAATACCGACTCCCGATAGCCAAACTTGCATTCGGTGCCCTCGATTCTCACAATATTCATCTGCTGAGTATCGAGATATTCGACCCACGCAATGGTGTCGCTCACTTGTGCACCATACGCCCCGATATTCTGGATTGGTGCTGCACCAACACTGCTAGGGATATACGACAGGTTTTCGATCCCCCCCATATTATTTTCGACCGCCCATTGCACAAACCAATCCCACTGTGCGCCACTCTCGACCACAACAAGTCCCTCGTGGATGGTTACCTGATCCATCACGCTACGAAGGATTACACCCCGAAAATCCGTGGCAAAGAGAACATTCGCCCCCGTCCCCAGAATCATCCATGGCAATTGCCCCTTCTGGCACGTTCTAATCGCCCCGACGAGCTGATCTGTGGAGCCAAACTCAAAATAAAAGTCGCACGTGACATCCAAATGGAATGTGTTATACTGCTTGAGTCGAAAATTTTTTGTAAAGTTTTCCATACCTTTGTTAATTATAATGACAAAATTAGTAACTTTAAGGTCTCAAACAAATTAAATATTCTCTAAAGATATGTTCACAGAAAAAGATTATCAGCAAATTGCTGCCAAGGGTCTGACCCCTCAACAAGTCGAACAACAGGTAAATAATTTCGTTACGGGTTTCCCTTTCTTGGATATAGATCGGGCGGCTTGTGTGGGCGATGGGATTGTCTCGTTGGACGAGGCTAAGGCTGCGGAATATGCCCAGCGATATGAAAGCGTGTTGCAGGGAGGGGGTATAGAGATCGAGAAGTTTGTTCCTGCTTCGGGGGCGGCTACTCGTATGTTTAAAGATATTTTTGAGGCCGTAGGTTCTGCCCAGCAGAATAGGGTCTCGCAGCAGACGCTCGATAATATCGAGAAGTTTGCTTTTGTGGGTGAGTTGCGTGAGTGTGGGGTAGACTTTTCGGATCCTCAGGCTCTGCTTTCGGCTATTGTTGAGCAGCCTTTGGGTTATGGCAAAAAGCCTAAGGCTCTGATTAAGTTCCATGGCGATGGTGCTCAGGGGCGTACTGCTCTCGAAGAGCAGATGGTCGAGGGGGCTCTCTATGGGGCTACCAACGATAAACCTGTGAATATCCATATCACCGTGTCTCCCGAACATCTTCCGCTCTTCGAGGCTAAGGTGGGTGAGACCCTTGAGCAATATCAAAATCGCTATGGGGTGAGCTATAATATTAGCTATTCGACCCAAAAGAGTTCGACCGATACCGTTGCTGTGGATCTGGAGAACCAGCCTTTCCGTACTGGTAGTGGTGAGTTGTTGTTCCGTCCTTCGGGTCATGGTGCTTTGCTTGAGAACCTGTCGCAGATTGATGCCGATCTGATCTTTATTAAGACTATTGATAATGTGCAGCCGGATCATCTCAAGTATGATACTGTTCTCTATAAAAAGGCTTTGGCTGGTATGGCTATTGATGTTCAGCAGAAGATTTTTGACTATATCCGCTCTATTGATTCGGGCGATGCCGATCCAGAGCAGGTGATTAATTTTGTGGAGCAAAATTTGGGTTATCGTATTGGTGAGTCTACTAGCTTTGACCATCTTCGTGAGATACTCAACCGTCCTTTGCGTGTTTGTGGTATGGTTCGCAATGAGGGTGAGCCTGGTGGTGGCCCATTTTGGGTTAAATCTTCGGATGGCTCTTTGAGTTTGCAGATTGCCGAGAGTTCTCAGATTTCTGCTGATCAGAAGTCATTGATGTCGGGGGCTACCCACTTCAATCCTGTTGATTTGATTTGTATGACACGTGATATTCGGGGAGAGAAATTTGTTTTGAGTGATTTCCGTGATGATGCTACGGGATTTGTTAGTCAGAAGAGTTTTGAGGGTCGTTCGCTTCAGGCTCAGGAGCTTCCGGGGCTTTGGAATGGGGCTATGGCTCGTTGGAATACGGTCTTTGTTGAAGTTCCTATTTCGACCTTCTCGCCTGTGAAGATCCTAACAGACCTTTTGCGTCCTCAGCACCAGTAGCCCAGTTGAGATTATGGCAGAAGAAAAAGAGAGGAGTCTACTGGGCAATTTGATTCGGGGTGATTTGGGAGAGAGCCAGTGGCTTATCTCCCGATTGCCTGTGGTCGTGGCACTTGCGGTTTTGGCTGTGATCTATATCTCTATTGGGTTTCGTACACAGACCCTGCACTCTCGTGTTGGGGAGCTTCAGGAGCAGATCAAGGAGTTGCGTACTATTTCGGTGGCTTCGACCGCCACACGCATGAAGTTCACACGTCGTGATATTATCGAGGATCTACTCCAACAGAAGGGGATTCCTCTCTCGGCCATGGAGTGTCAACCAGTTGTGATTAAGAGGTCTGAGATGGGAATTTTGGAACAAAAGTTGGAAAA
This sequence comes from Rikenellaceae bacterium, assembly GCA_044433565.1. Lineage (GTDB taxonomy): Bacteria > Bacteroidota > Bacteroidia > Bacteroidales > Rikenellaceae > Mucinivorans. The sequence continues at coordinate 5,541 of JAWXTL010000077.1, forward strand.
GAGATAAATTTTTAGTAATATTGTCGCTTTCTTGGTCTTCTGGTTCTTTTGGTCGATCATGAGGAGTTCACTTTTGATAATTATAATAGATTATAATATGGATAACGAATTATTGGTTAGGTTGTTGACTCAGGTGCCTAAATTGATTATACCGGGTTTTGGTGCTTTTTTGCGTAAAGAGGGTATTGGGACTTTGGTTTTCAGCCCATTTCTCAAGCGTGATGATGGGGTATTGGTTAAGATTATCTCTGATGAGTATGGTGTTAGCTTGGAGGATGCTCACTCTATGATTGGCGAGTGGGTTGATTCTATTCACCAGACTTTGGCTGAGAAGTCAAAGTATCATATTGATGGTATTGGTCTTTTGATGTTGGATTCAAATGGTGCTATTAGCATGGTCAATGAGATTCAGGATTCTTCGTCTTCTTCTTTGGAGGAGGTGGGGGCTTCTGGTGAGGAGGTTCACTCTCATGAGGATCTTGCTCCACGCTCTATTGTTGGTGTTTCGGCTTTGGCATCTTCTGATTTGCAGGAGACTACCGAGGTTGTGTTGGATCCCTCTGATGAGGTTCGTCGTGGTGCTACACAGATGATGGAGTCTCTTCAGCAGACTCTTCAGTCTATTAATCATGGTCAGTCTTCGGCTTCGCAGCCTGTTTTGCAATCGCAATCTTCAGTTGCTGAGCCACAACCTGTTGCTGCTCAACCTCAGACTGTCGTTTCACAGCCGCAAACTGCTATTGCACAGCCACAAACTTCGGTTGCTCAACCTCAGCGACCTTATATTCCACAACCTTCTCAACCTCAGGTTTCGATCCCACAACCACAGCCACAACCACAGCCTCAGTCACAACCACAGCCTCAGGTTCAACAAGTAGCTTCTCCACAACCACGTTTTGCTAATCAACAACCTGTTGGGGCTATTCCTCGTCCTTTGGTGGGGGGTGGTGCTCAGCGTACGGCTGTTGGGCAACAACCTTCTTCGACTGTACGTCCTCAAGGTGCTGTTGGGGTTCGTGCTCCGCATCCACATCCGCATCCACATCCACAGCAGGGTGCTAATCGTTTGCCTGTTTCGGGAGGTTCTCGTTCGGGTGTTCAGCGTCCTATGAGTGGTCAACAGCCACGTCCCAATCCTACGAAGGGGCAACCTTCGGCTAAACCTCAGTCGAAACAACAGGCTTTGGCTGCTAAGGGTAATAAGCCTTCTAATGCTAAATCTCCGCAGAATCCGCAGAAGAAGATGGTTAAGCGTCGTGCTCCTCAATCTCCTCAGAAGAAGAAGGTTGAGCTGTTGTTGATTATTGCTATTATTGTAGCTACGATGATTACTATTTTGATTATATATAGTCTTCTTACTACTAATCCTACTACGGAATTTTATCTGCCATAGATAGTCTCTTTATTGGTGGGGGTGCGGACGGAT
>JAWXTL010000078.1:0-6647 GCA_044433565.1 Rikenellaceae bacterium
ATAGCGGAGATTTCCCTTCTGGTGAAGGGAAATCTCTACGGGGCGGACGGCTCCCCCCGTCGGGAGCCCCGTACTACTAAAGTAGCACGAGCCACTCCGACAGCCGTCCGAGAACAATAAAGCCTCTCACTGCTGCAACAAAAGCCCCACAGCATCCCCCAAAAACCGAAAAACATCACCCAACCCCCAAAACAAATAAAAAAAACATACCAAAATTCAATGACAAATTATTACCTTTGTAGATTCAACAAGAAGAAAATAAATAAAAGTTAAAATATAAAAGTATGCTAACAATCAAACAGTTACGTCAAGAACGTGAGCTTACAGTACGTCTACTAGCCAAAAAAGGAGTCGATAGTGCTCCTATTATCGACCAAATTATCACTCTGGATGACACCCGTCGCACAATCCAGAATGAGCTAGATGCTAATCTGGCTCAGCAAAATGCTATCGCCAAACAGATCGGGCAGATGTTTGCCAAAGGCGATCGTGATGCTGCCGAAAGCCTAAAAGCCGAAACCGCTCAGCTAAAAGCTCTTTCGGGTGATTTGGCTGCCAAGCTCTCTCAAACCACTGCCGAACTCGATGCGCAGATCGTAAAGCTTCCGAATCGTCCCTCAGAGATCGTACCCGAGGGTAAACACGCCGCAGATAACCTTAATGTCAAAGAGGCGGGTGAGATGCCACAGCTCGATGAGAAGGCTCTGCCTCACTGGGAATTGTGCAAAAAATATGATATTATTGATTTCGACCTAGGTACAAAACTTACGGGTGCTGGTTTCCCTGTCTACAAAGGGCAAGGTGCTCGTCTGCAACGTGCTCTGATAAATTTCTTTGTAGATTGTAATACGGCGGCTGGTTATACCGAGATTATGCCTCCGCTGATGGTCAACGAGGCTAGTGGTTTTGGCACTGGTCAGTTGCCCGACAAAGAGGGTCAGATGTACCACTGCCAAGTGGATAACTTCTATTTGATCCCAACGGCCGAGGTGCCTGTTACGAATATCTTCCGTGATGTGATCGTCGACCAAAAAGAGCTTCCTATCAAACTTACTGCCTATACTCCTTGTTTCCGTCGTGAGGCTGGATCCTATGGTAAGGATGTTCGTGGTTTGAACCGTTTGCATCAGTTCGACAAGGTAGAGATCGTTCAGGTGGCCGATCCTGCCAACTCTTATGAGCGTTTGGACGAGATGGTCGCTCATGTCGAGGGTATTATCGTTTCGCTTGGGTTGCCATATCGTATTTTGCGCCTTTGTGGTGGTGATATGAGTTTCACTTCGGCTTTGACCTATGATTTCGAGGTGTATAGTGCAGCTCAGGAGCGTTGGCTTGAGGTGTCGAGTGTCTCGAACTTCGAGTCGTTCCAAGCCAATCGCCTCAAATTGCGTATGCGTGGTGCCGACAAGAAGACCCAGATTGCACATACCCTGAATGGTTCGTCACTAGCATTGCCACGTATTTTGGCTGCTCTTTTAGAGAACTGCCAGACCCCTGAGGGTATCGTAATACCTGAGGTGTTGCGCCCATACACAGGTTTTGATATTATCAAATAAGCACGAGAAAGAAGAATGTATATAATCAACACCACATTTGTTGTCGAACCAGCGGTACATGGGCGGTGGTATGAGTTCTGCACCCAGAAGTTTATACCCCACCTGCAAAGTATTGGGATGCAGGTGCTGGTTTTTTCGAGAATACTACACGAGGAGTCGACGGGGCATTATAGCTACTCGCTCCAGATCAATGCACCCCAGATAAGCGATTACCAACAATTTATGAGAGAACCTTTGGCGGAATATGTCGAGAGTGCTCGTGCACAATATGGTGAGCAGACTTTGCATTTCACCACTCTACTTAAAAAAATTCCACTTTCGGAGCAAAATTAATTCCTATACACACACAACACCTTTATGCAAATTTATAGAACATTAGCCGCCTCCCTCTTATTTGCCCTGATGAGCATGACCTCTCAGTCTCAGGAGCTAAAAACCACCAGCTTCCCGAAACTCTCGGGCGAGAAATGGTGGGGAGCAATGACCGCTTTGGGCGGTTCGACTCCATTTATTGAGCAGGGACGTACTCCCAGCAGTAGTCAATCATATAATAATCAGAATGTGCCTTTGTTGGTGTCGAATTTTGGTCGCTATATTGCATCTACTGTTCCTTTTGATTTCGAGATTACTTCGGATGCTGTCAATATTTTTGCCACTTGCGATACTATTCAGGTGCGGGTTGTGGGTAAGAATTTGCGTACTGGATTGTTTGGTGCTGCACAGGCATTTTTCAAACCTTCGGGGGTCACTCCTCCCGATGAGTTTTTCTCTCTTCCGCAGTATAACACTTGGATTGAGTTGAATTTCAATCAGAATCAACGTGATATTCTTTCGTATGCCAATGGTGTGTTGGATAGTGGTCTTCCAGCAGGGATCTTGATGATCGACGATACTTGGCAGCGTTATTTTGGTAGTTATGATTTCAAGGCTGAGAGGTTTGATGACCCTCGTGGGATGGTCTCACAATTGCACAAAAAGGGATTTAAGGTTATGTTGTGGGTTAGCCCTTTTGTTACGGGGGACTCTCCCGAATTTCGTGATCTTGCCTCTAAGGGCTATTTGATAAAAGAGAAAAACGGCGAACCAGCTATTATCCGATGGTGGAATGGTTATAGTGCTCTTTATGATTTGACTAATCCTGGGGCGGTCGATTATCTCTATGGTAAACTCAAGGAGTGTCAGCAGAAATATGATATAGATGGTTTTAAGTTTGATGCTGGAGATCTTAATTTCTATACTCCACAGACTCAGAGCTATTATGATGGCGATGCTACGGCTGCCGATCATAGTGTGGCGTGGGCGCAGTTGGCTTTGCGTTTCCCCTACAATGAGCTTCGTGCTTGTTGGGGTATGCAGGGAGAGGCTTTGGTTCAACGTCTAGGCGACAAGGATTATAGTTGGGGTGCACTGAAGAGTCTCATTCCCGAGATGATTAATGCAGGACTGATGGGCTATGCTTATACCTGTCCTGATATGATTGGGGGTGGTCAGATAGGCTCTTTTGAGGATGTACAGAATCAGGAGTTCGACCAGAAGCTGATAGTTCGTTCGGCTCAGGTTCATGCCCTGATGCCTATGATGCAATTTTCGGTTGCTCCTTGGCGTGTGCTTTCGCCCGAGAATATGGCTTATGTGGTAGAGGCGGCAAGGTTGCATCAGGAGTTTGCACCGCTGATCCTGAAATTGGCACGGGAGTCTGCGATTAGTGGCGAACCGATAGTACGATCTATGGAGTATAATTATCCGCACAAGGGCTTTTCGGATTGTCAGGATCAGTATATGTTGGGGAATGAGATTTTGGTTGCACCAGTTATGGATCCTTCGGGTAAGCGTACTGTTCGTCTGCCTTCGGGTCGTTGGCTAGACGATCAGGGTGTTAAGCACAAGGGGCCTATTGTTTTGGAATTTACAGCTCCTTTGTCTCGCCTTCCTTATTACAAACATTTATAGGGGCTTTGGCTGAGAAATATTAGAGAAAACTGCTTAATCTGGTGATTAAGCAGTTTTTTTTGTCATAGGAATTTCCAATTGCGATAGCTAGAATTGTATTCAGCAGGGCGGACACCCCCCCCCACACGCCCCGAGCCTCGTACTACTAAAGTAGCACATGACCCAGCAAAAGTCCCAGAAAATACCCGAGAGTCCCAGAATAATCCATATCTTCAGAGTAGAATCTTTCCAATTGCGATAGCGGATTTTTCGCCAGAAAAATCTACGGGGCGGACGGCTCCCCCCGTCGGGAGCCCCGTGCTACGCACAGCACTCTCGACAGCCGTCCGAGAACGCTATTTCCCCAAATGAGAAACAACCCCCCGAAGACTATCATCCAACGAAGTATAACGAAAACGTGAATCCAACCGCTCAATCTCACCCCCATCATAACTACTAACCCCAAACATAAAAGAACTCATATCAGAGGTCAAAGGTGGGCGGCGCATAAAAATCTTTAGTACAAAAGCCACAACATAGAACAACCCTCGTCGAACACGGAAAAATGGCGCACGACGACCATTAATACGGGCAATTTGAGATATAAAATCCTTGAAAAGGACATTCGCCCCACACAACACCAAACGCTGCCCACGACGAAGATCCGAATTGGTTGCCACACAAATCATAGCTCGTACAACATCCCAAACATCGACAAATCCAGTGCCCCCACTAACATAAAAAGGAATACCTCCACACAACATCTTCACCACATTCTGCAATCCTCCGCTGCCCGGTGCCCCTACCCCAAGAACCACAGATGGAAGAACAACCCCCACGTCCAATCCCAATCGTGCCCCCATCCACACCCGATTCTCGCTCAGAAACTTACTGCAAGAATAAGACGAAGCATCCTCGATCCGATCGAAACTATCCGAAAGAGCAGCAATAGAACTAGTAAAAATCAACCGTGGAGACTTCTCGCATTGCAAAGCAGCCTCTACAACAATCTCGGTCAACATCACATTCTCACGCACAATATCCGCTCCCGAAAGATCGACCACAGCCGCCGTATGGAAGACAACATCTGCCCCCGAGAATGCCGACACAAGATCGCCTACACAAAACATATCGACCTCCATTGTCTCTACCCGATCAATCGAGAGACCCTCTCTGTCGAGTATATAACGCAACTTACCAAGAGATTTCTCAGAGCGAACCAAGGCCAAAACAGAGTCAAAAGGAGAGCCCGATCGCAGAAGTTCTGCAACCAAATGGCTTCCGATCAGCCCTGTTGATCCTGTAACAACAGCTCTCAATGCGATTATTTTTTGGTAGTTGTAGTTTTTGTAGCGGTATTCTTTGCCGTAGTTTTAGCAGTAGCTTTCTTGGTTGTAGCGGTCTTCTTAGTGGTAGTAGCTGCTTTGGCACGAGTCGAAGTAGAGCGTTTCTTAGGAGTCGCAGCATCGGCTGTGCTCTGCTCCGAAATCAACTTCTGACAATCCTCCACCGTCAAAGTCAAAGGATCTGTCCCCTTAGCAATCTTATAATTCTTCTTCTGGAACGAAATATAAGGACCCCAACGACCATTCAAAATCGAAATCTCCTGCTCCTCGAACACACGAATAATCTTCTTAATGTCTGCCTCACGCTTTGCCTCGATCAACTCAACACAACGCTCACCACTCACCGTATAAGGATCATCCTCCTTGCCCAACGAAGTGAAAGCACCCTTGTGACGAACAAAAGGCCCAAAACGTCCAAGACTAACCACCATCTTCTCGCCCTCGAATTCACCCACCTCACGTGGCAAACGGAAAAGCTCCAAAGCTTCCGCCAAAGTAATATTCTCGACCAAACGGTTAGCCGGAATCTTAGCATATCGCTTCTGAGAAACATCGCCCAACTGAACCATCGGGCCATAACGTCCCACACGAGCTATAACCATCTCGCCCGAGGCAGGGTCAACACCCAACTCTCGCTCCGAACGAACAAAATCGCTATTCTCACTAGCCGCCGAAACACTCTGATGGAAAGGAGAATAGAACTCCGAAAGCATCTGCTGCCACTTCATCTTTCCCTGAGCAATATCATCAAACTGAGCCTCGACACCAGCGGTAAAGCCATAGTCCAAGACATTAGTGAAATTCTGCTCCAAAAAGTCAGTAACCACCATCCCAATATCGGTCGGGAACAACTTATTTTTCTCGGATCCCACAGTCTCGACCTTGACCGAACGCAAAATCTCCGCCCCCGAAAGAGTAAAAATCTCCGCCTCACGCTTCTCACCATCACGAGACTCCTTGACCACATAACCACGAGAAATAACCGTAGTAATAGTAGGAGCATAGGTCGAAGGACGACCAATACCCAACTCCTCGAGCTGCTTGACCAAAGAGGCCTCAGAATAACGAGCCGGACGGTTCGTATGACGCAAAGTAGCAACAATACCACCACGCTCAAGAGACTCCCCAATCGAAACCGAAGGAAGCAACCCCTCCTTCTCGCCACCCGAGCCTTCATCGTCACGAGACTCCATATAGAGCTTCAAAAAGCCATCGAAAATCACAACCTCACCACGGCTAACAAAACGACGAGAATCACTCGAAGCCCCAATCTCAATAGTGGTATTCTCCAATCGAGCATCACTCATCTGAGTGGCAACCGTACGTCGCCAAATAAGCTGATAAAGGCGACGTTGCTGATCGTTATCACCTGCCTCCATAACCTTGAAATTAGTAGGACGAATAGCCTCATGAGCCTCTTGCGCCCCCTTGCTCTTGGTCGAATAGGTACGATATTTATAATAAGAATCCCCAAACATCTCGACCACCGCCTCATGTGCCATACCAAGTGCCAGGGTCGAAAGATTGACCGAGTCGGTACGCATATAGGTGATATGACCAGCCTCATAGAGTCGCTGTGCCAAAGACATAGTTTGAGAAACGCTAAACCCAAGTTTACGAGAAGCCTCTTGCTGAAGAGTAGAGGTAGTAAAAGGAGCTGCAGGAGTACGCTTAGATGGACTAGTAGTCACATTCTCGACCCGAAAATCAGCCGAGATCAAAGAGTGCAAAAACGCCTGTACCTCCTCACGGCTCTTCAAACGCTCCCGAAGCTCCGCCTTGAGAAGCTGTTGCCCCCCCGAAGTGAGAAACTCCC
>JAWXTL010000079.1:0-6576 GCA_044433565.1 Rikenellaceae bacterium
CTCCAGTAAAACCCGCCCCGTTCATAGTCATCGAAACAGACATCTTATCCAATGGAATACCATCAAAGAGGACCTTCATATCCTCGACCGAGCAGATCGAAACACCCGCCTTACCTACGTCACCCACCACACGAGCATGGTCGGCATCATAGCCACGGTGAGTTGCCAAGTCAAAAGCCACCGAAAGACCCTTCTGACCCGAAGCCAAGTTACGCTTATAGAAAGCATTAGATTCGGCAGCAGTCGAGAAACCAGCATACTGACGGATAGTCCAAGGACGCATCACATACATAGTAGAGTAAGGTCCACGAAGATAAGGAGCCATACCAGCGGCGTAGCTCAAATGTTCAAATCCTGCAAGATCCGCAGGATCGTATTGCCCCTTAACGGGGATCAATTCAGGGGTCAACCATGTGCTATCGCCGCATGAGTCCGCCTGTGACGAACAGCCGCAACTAGGTGCGGTCTCGCCTTTATAATTTATATCAGAGAAGTTTGCTCTCATTGTTTTCTTAAACTTAATAAATTCGGTTACTACTTTTGGTTTAGATTCCTAGCTCTGCTTGGTAGGCTTTCAGAGACTCTAGGACATTATCACGAACAGCGATAAAGTGGGTGATACCCGCAGCTTTTAGCTCCTCGGCACACTCAGGTGCTCCGGCCACTACGACCATTGATTTCTCTTTGAGTAGCTCGTAAGCTTCGACGGCTAGTGTTGCATAGTCAGCATCAGAGGCACAGATCACCGTAATATCGGCCTTAGCCTCGATTGCAGCAGCAGCACCTTGGGCAACCGAGTTGAAGTAGGTATTATCCTGTACCTTGAATCCTGCACAAGCGAAATAGTTACAAGCGAACTGAGCACGTGCACGAGCAAACGACAACGAACCACAAGTCAACATAAATACATTGATCTCACGATCCGAACGGTCGGTCTTCAAGCGAACCTGCTCAAATGCCATACCCACACGATAAGGGGTAAGAACAGGGAATTTAGCATCACCCGAACATTTACATTTGCAACCCTTCTTAGCAGGAGCAACAGTAGCCTCGCTAACAGCCTGAGCAGCCTCTTCGGTAAAGTTAGGATATTGGTTAGTACCAAGAAGTATCTCACGACGAGTAGCCAAATTCTTATCACGCAAAGCAGCCGAAGCGGCAACCTGCTCCTGAACAAAACCAGCCTCAAGAGCCGCCATATAACCACCCTTATCTTCGACCTGCTTAAACAGCGACCAAGCCGACTGGGCAATCTTAGAGGTAAGAGTTTCGATATAATAAGAACCTGCCGATGGGTCAACAACAGCATCAAGGTGAGATTCTTCTTTGAGAAGCAGTTGAGCATTACGAGAGATGCGAGAGCTAAACTCCGTAGGAGCTTCATAAGCGGCATTAAAAGGCAACACCTCGATAGAATCGACACCAGCAATAGCAGCCGACATAGCCTCGGTAGTACCACGCAACATATTTACATAAGGATCATAGACCGAGCTATTCCACATTGAAGTAGTGGCATGAACACGCATCTTAGAAGAACAAGCACGAGAAGGGTTATAGCCCTTAACAATATTAGCCCACAACATACGAGCAGCACGGAATTTGGCAATCTCCATAAAGTAGTTAGAGCTAACCGACATATTAAACTTGATAGCTCCAGCAACTTGCTCGATGGTCAACCCCTCGTCCATCAATTTAACAATATATTCGTGAGCAGCCGCCAACGAGAAGGCCAACTCCTGAGTGGCATTAGCACCGCAGTCATTAAACAGAGCACCATTCACACCAACCATCCTAACACGATTATAGCCCTCTTTTGCCTTAATCAGCTCGGCAATCTTACCAAAAGCCTTACCACAAATCGAGCCCTTCTTAGCAGCACGACTCAAAGGATCATTAGCAAAAGTGGCACGTACATCTTCGGTATCAAGACCCGCAGCTTTGACCTTAGCCAAGAAAAGCTCCGCAACCTTTGATGCAGCACATCCCGAGAAAGCAAGTTCAACCGCTTTGAACTGGATATTCTCAAGCAGAGTATCAAGATCCTCGGCCGAGAACTCCTTGTTGCCAATGACAAAGCCCAAAGAGGTAACCCCCTTGAACAGCACCGCCAAAGCCTCTTTGTTGGCTTGGGCTGGGCAATCCACAGTAATAGTTTGGCGAACTAGCCACTCGTTCGATGATTTGATACCACGAACATAAGGAAATTCTCCTGGCTCGCTACCCAAATGTTGAAGATTCTCTAGATCTTCGGCACGATAGTATGGTTCAACATCGAAACCCTCTAGCGTACGCCACACTAGTTTACGGCTACGATCTGCACCTTTGAGGTCGGTTGTGATGACGGCTTCCCATTGTTCCTTGGTTATTGGTGGAAACTCATTCATCAATTTTGTTTTCTCTGACATCTTGTAAAACGTTTATGATTTATTTTATTTGTAATATTTTGTCCTTTTTTTTCATCTATTAATTTACAAAGTTACATTTTTTGAACTGATTAGCAACCCAAAAAGCACATTTTTTAGACTTTTCACTATTTTTTACCCAACTGACGAGCTATCAACTCATACATTTGATCCCTAAAACGGGCTGCCGCCATAAAATCCAACTCCTTGGCTGCCGCCTCCATCCGCTCTCGTGCACGATCAATCGCCTTTTGAATATCTTGCTCACTGACATACCCCAGATTATCCTCTTGCGCTACGGCTCGTTGAGTGAGATCCATATCATAGATCACCCCATCACCACCCGAACGTCTAATTACAGATTGAGCCTCTGCACTAGTGGAGAACTGCTCCTTGACACCCATCGTAGGCTTCAACTCTTTTTGTATTGCCCGAGGCACCAGCCCATGAGCTTGGTTATAGCTCATCTGCTTCTCCCGAAGGCGTTCACTCTGGTCGATAGTCTTGCGCATAGATTCGGTAATGCGATCGGCATACATAATCACAAAACCATTCAAGTTACGTGCAGCACGCCCAGCAGTCTGTGTCAACGAACGAGCCGAACGCAAAAAACCCTCCTTGTCGGCATCCATAATAGCCACCAAAGAGACCTCCGGAAGATCCAAACCCTCACGCAAAAGATTCACCCCCACCAAAACATCAAAACGCCCAGCACGAAGATCATCCATAATCTCAATACGCTCCATAGTATCAACATCCGAATGGATATAACGACAACGAATCTCCAGCTTCTCGAAATATTTTGTCAACTCCTCGGCCATACGCTTGGTCAAGGTAGTAATCAACACCCGCTCATCCTTCTGAGCACGAAGCTCAATCTCCTCAACCAAATTATCAATCTGCCCCAAAGTAGGGCGCACCTCAATCTTTGGATCAACCAACCCCGTAGGACGAATAACCTGCTCGACCACCACCCCTTCGGCTTTGATAAGTTCATAATCGGCAGGAGTAGCACTAACATAAATGGTAGGAGGCTGCAACTGTGAGAACTCCTCAAACTTCAAAGGACGATTGTCGACCGCCGCAGGAAGCCGAAAACCATACTCCACCAAATTGACCTTACGAGAGGCATCGCCCCCATACATAGCCCGAATCTGAGGAATAGTAACATGGCTCTCATCAATAATCAGGATATAATCCTCGGGGAAATAATCCAACAAACAGAAAGGGCGACTCCCCGGCTCTCGACCATCAAAATAGCGAGAATAGTTCTCAATCCCACTACAATAGCCCACCTCTTGGATCATCTCCAAATCATACTCCACACGCTGCTTCAATCGCTTAGCATAAAGCTCCTCGCCACGAGTCATAAAATAGTCGCACTGCCGCCCCAGATCCATCCTAATCTGATTCATAGCCCGTTTAGTACGCTCCTTGGTCGTAACAAACATAGTAGCAGGGTGGATAACAATCTGATCGTGGTGCTCCAAACGAGAACCCGTCAAAGGATCAATACTCTGCAATTCCTCAACCTCATCACCCCACTGAATAATCCGATAAGCCACATCGGCATAAGCCAAATGGACATCAATAGTATCGCCCGTAACCCGAAAAGTGCCACGCTTGAGCTCCAAATCCGAACGGCTATAAAGAGCATCGACCAGCTGATGCAGAAGTCGCTGACGAGAATAAAGCTCACCACGATTGATCGTAATAGTATTCTCATGGAAATCGGCAGGATTGCCAATACCATAAAGACAAGAGACCGAACTCACCACCACCACATCACGTCGCCCACTCAAAAGAGTACTAGTTGTCGAAAGGCGAAGTTTCTCGATCTCCTCGTTGATCGAAAGATCCTTCTCGATATAGGTATCCGAAGTGGGAAGATAGGCCTCGGGTTGATAATAATCATAATAGGAGACAAAATACTCCACCGCATTATCCGGAAAGAAACTCTTGAACTCACCATAAAGTTGAGCCGCCAAAGTCTTATTATGACTCAAAATCAAAGTAGGTCGATTGAGTCGCTCAATAACATTGGCCATAGTAAAGGTCTTACCCGAACCCGTAACCCCCAGCAAAACATTATGTTCCACCTTACGCCCCAATTGATCCACCAACTGCTCAATCGCCTGAGGCTGATCGCCAGTGGGCAAGAAGGCACTATGTATCTTTAATGTATCCATAATGTTAAGAAATTGTTATAAAATGTATATCTTTGCATAAAATAACAGCAATGTTACAAAATTAACTACTTTTGCGCAAAATTACACAAAAAATAAACTCTTAATGAAACGTTTTTTACTATTGGTGGCACTCGCTACTACGTACACATTTGTAGCAAACGCACAATCTACAACTCAAGATTCACTATCAGCTAAGAAATCAGAGTCGAAAATCCAAGTCAAATTTGGAGGTCGACTTGACGTAGTGGGAACTTATGACTCGTATGGTACAATCAGCCAACGCAACGTAGAATTTATCGCACCTGCTGCCGCCCAATACAATAGCTATGGCGAAGATATTAGCGCAACTCCATCAACAGCATTCTCTTTTGCGCCATCTCGCCTAAATATGACCGTCACAACCAATGACTTTCTAGGAGCTTCAATCAAAAGTTTTATTGAGATTGACTTTATGGGGACAGGCGACGCACCAATCAACGTGCCACGCCTTCGTCATGGATATGTATCATTGGACTGGGGGAAACGCAAACTATTGATTGGTCAAACAAGTGCGATAGCTGGGCTAGAGATCTCTACCAACGCATTGACCTATGGTAGCGGTAGTCCGTATTTGATCACTAGCCGTCCTGTTCAATTGATTTTCACCCAAAAAGTATCAGAATACAGCTATTTTGATTTTGCAGTGGCAGTGAATGGCTCGGGTCAGATGCAGGGGTTGATTCCAGATTTCCACGCACGATATATGTTTGGTGATCCATCGAAATTCTCGGCAGGTATCAGCGGTGGCATTACACCAGTCAAACCTCGTTACCTAACCGACGATGAGCGTCTCTCGTCGCAATATGTCGTGGGATGGGATGTTTCGGCATTTGCAAAATACAAAACAGGAGGTCACACCCTAACATTCTATGGCATAATGGGTGCAAACCTTAGCCATCTTCACCTCTTGGGAGGATATGCGCCCTTAGCATCGGATGTTGATGCTGGTGTTGATGACTACGGATACGCATCGACCAAAGTGATCTCGCTGCTGTTTGATTACGAAACCAAACGTTGCAAAAATTGGGGAGCAGGTCTACTCTTAGGCTACCAAGCAAACCTAGGTTCTACGGGGGCAATTGATGTTTCGCAGCTAGATCAACACCTAGCCAACAACCTAGATTCTTTCTGGGCAATCCAGCCTCGTATAACATATTTGGTAAATAACCGTTTATTATTTGGACTAGAGTATTCTTATTCTCAATCCAGCTGGGCTGAGAGTATGGACTCAAACTACAAGGCAGTAGGAGAGCTTACCAAAACACATAATAACCGTGCAGTCTTCTTGACTCGCTTTACATTCTAAGAACATTTGTGATAAAAAAATTCGTTTTAAAAGTAATAGATTTCATTCATTCTCATGTACCGATAGTGCGCAGGATAGTTCCTTTGCAGACATTTAGATATGCTTCGGCAGGGACAATAAATCTGGTATATGGTATAGTACAATACTGGTTTATATACAATTACATCTTATTCCAGAATGATGTAGATCTGGGATTTACGGTAGTTTCGGCACCAGTTTTTACTTTTCTTTTGAATTTTGTTATTACTTTTTTCACGGGTTTCTTTTTGGTACGCACCTTGGCTTTCGAGGGTTCTACGGTGCGTAGCCACACACAGATGTTTCGATATTTGATTGCTGTGGGGATAAACCTTTGTATCAACTATTTTGGTATTAAGCTGTTTGTTGAGACTTGGAGCGTTTTCCCTTCGGTATCGAATGCTATTATTCAGGTTATAACTATTAATGTTAGCTTTTTGGTTAATAAGCATTTTACGTTTAAGGCTTAACGATCGGGGGGGTATTTTATTGAGAGCTGGAGATTACGATCTCTGGCTCTTTTTTTTGGATCTATTGTTCTCGGGCGGCTGTCGGTGTGGCTCGTGCTACTTTAGTAGTACGGGGCTCCCGACGGGGGGAGCCGTCCGCCCCGTAGAGATTT
>JAWXTL010000080.1:0-6492 GCA_044433565.1 Rikenellaceae bacterium
TTCGTTTTATCTCTAACTATTCTAGTGGTAAGATGGGGGTGGCGATTGCTGCTCTTATGGCTCGTCGGGGGGCTGAGGTTACTCTTTTGAAGGCTAATACTACGGTTGATATTCCTCAGATCAAGAATCTTCGGGTGGTCGAGACTCTTTCGGCCTCTGATATGTATGAGGCTGCATTGCGTGAGTTTCCCTCTTCTGGAATTGCTATTTTTGCGGCCGCTGTTGCCGATTATACCCCTTCGGTTACTTCGGATATTAAGATTAAGCACAATTGCGATAATTTGGTTTTGGAGCTTTCTCCTACTCGTGATATTGCCGCTTGTATGGGGGCTATCAAACGTTCGGATCAGATCACTATTGGCTTTGCTCTTGAGACCAATGATGAGGTGGAGAATGCACGGCGGAAGTTGATTTCTAAGAATCTTGATGCTGTTGTTCTTAACTCTTTGCGAGATGCAGGTGCTGGATTTGGTACCGATACCAACAAGATAACGATTATTAGCGATCGAGACCAGCTTTCGTTTGCGCTGAAAAACAAAGATCAGGTGGCTCAGGATATTGTTGAATATATCTCTTCACTTGGTTCTAAACAATAATATGCCTTAGAATCCTATAAATCAATTTGATATGCTTCGTACACTTACCATCGAAAATTATGCTATTATCGAGAGTTTGGATATTACTTTCGAGCGAGGCTTGAATATTATTACGGGTCAGACTGGTGCTGGTAAATCTATCCTTTTGGGTGCTTTATCTTTGCTTTCGGGGGCTCGTGCCGATGTTTCGGTTCTTTTGGATAAGTCTCGTAGTTGTATTGTCGAGGGCACTTTCGAGGTCTCGGGATATAACCTTCAGGGTTTCTTTGCCAAGTATGATTTGGATTATGATGATACTGTTATTATTCGTCGTCAGGTCAATACTTCGGGTAAGAGTCGTGCTTTTATTTCTGACCAGCCTGTTTCGCAGGGGGTTCTCAAAGAGCTTTCGGTTGTTTTGATTGATATACACTCTCAGCATCAGAGTTTGTTGATTTCTCATCGTGATTTTCAGATTAAGGTGCTTGATAGTATTGCTTGTCAGATTGATCGGGTAGAGGATTATCGTCGTCGATATGACTCTTTGTGTTTGGCACGCAAGCGTTTGGTTGCTTTGAAGGCTACGGCTTTGCAGGAGCGTCAGCGTTTGGATTTGTTGAATCATTATGTTGATGAGATTGAGTTGCTTGGCGTTCGCTCGGGTGAGGTCGAGGCTCTAACTCAGGAGTTGGCGGTTCTTAGTAATGCTTCTCAGATTGTTGAGAATGTTTCGGCAGCTTTCTCTTTGGCCGACGAGGCAGAGATTGGTTTTTTGAGTTTGATTCATCGTGCTCAGGGTCATTTGTCTTCGGTTGGGCGTTATTATCAGCCTGTTTCGGGGCTTTCTGATCGTCTTTCGAGTTGTTATATTGAGTTGCAGGACATCTCTTCGGAGTGTTTTGATATTGCTCAGAATATGGAGATCAACCCTTTGCGTGTTGAGCAGGTTGAGATGCGATTGGATTCTATTAATTCTCTTTTGCATAAGCATGATTTGGAGGATACAGATCAGTTGATTGCTTTGCGTGAGCGTTTTGACAATGAGATTTGGGATCTTTCTCAGCAGGAGAATGAGATTGAGAGTCTTGAGGCTCAGATTTCTCAGATGGATGGTGAGGTTCGTCTTTTGGCGCAGGAGATTAGTTCTCGTCGTGGTGATGTTATCCCTAAGATTGAGAGTCAGATCTCTTTGATGTTGAAGGATTTGGGTATTAAGGATGCACGGTTAGAGATTTTGATGGAGCCGGTCGAGATTAATAGTTTTGGTCAGGATAGTGTGCGTTTTCTTTTTAGTGCCAATGCTTTGTCTGCTCCACAGCCTATTGAGAAGGTTGCTTCTGGGGGTGAGATTTCTCGTTTGATGTTATCTTTGAAGGGTTTGATGAGTCGTAGTGTTAATCTTACTACTATTATTTTTGATGAGATAGACACGGGGGTTAGTGGTCAGATTGCCGATCGTATGGGTGAGATTATGACCCAGATGGGCGAATATATGCAGGTTATTAATATTACTCACTTGCCACAGGTTGCATCTAAGGGTGAGAATCATTTTTATGTTTATAAGGAGGATAGTGGAGCTAGTCATATTCGTCGTTTGACTTCCTCTGAGCGTGTTGAGAAGATTGCTGAGATGCTTTCGGGTGCTAATATTACAGAGGCAGCTATTAGTCAGGCTTGTAGTTTGTTATCTCGTTAGGGTTCTGGTTGCTTTAGAGTAATTTCCAATTGCGATAGCGGAGATTTCCCCAGAGGGAAAATCTCTACGGGGGTGACGGCTCCCACATGCCCCGAGCCCTGCACTATGTTCTTCATAGCACAAGACCCAGCAATAGTCCCAGAAAATACCCGAGCGTCCCAGAACAATCCATATCTTCGAGGTAGAATCATCCGAATTGCGACAGCGAGACTTTTCTGCTAAGAAAAGTCAGCAGGGCGGACGCTCCCAAGGGTGGTCGGAAGATTGAAAAGATTCTACCCCGAAGATATGGCGTGTTCTCGGACGGCTGTCGGTGTGACTCGTAAAGCCATCGGGTTTACGGGGCTCCCGACGGGGGGAGCCGTCCGCCCCGTAGATTTTTCTGACGAAAAATCCGCTATCGCAATTGAAAATACCTCTGAATAAGAACTAAATTATGAAAATGCTTTGCGCCCCCCGAAACCTTGTCGATGACTCGACAAGATTTTTTTGTCGTGTGGGGGGGCGAGAACCAAAATCCTCTGATACAAAAGCCTATAACCGCAAGGAACTGTGGAGCCTTTTTGAAAAAACGCCCATAACGTTTTATCCCCGAAATCTTCCGACCACCCTTGGGACGCTCCCCCCACGGGAGCCCTGCACTACTTCGTAGCACATGACACCCGTAGCGTCCGAGAACATACCATATCTTTTAAAGTAGTAAACCCTGAGACTTCTCTATCAAAAAAATCAGTAGCACGAGCCACCTTGACAGCCGTCCGAGAACTCGATTTATAGTCTCTAAAACTCTATTATTATCCCAAACGTAGGAATCACTGTGCCTCCCGACTCATTTGAATAATAGGCCATCTTATAATAGCCTGGTTTATCGGGATCTTCGACATAATTACCATTCGAGTCCTTCTCAGGCATTAGAATATCAAGCCCATAGGATTGATAATTATATAGATTCTGAACATCCAAATAGACCGATAATGTCCACTTGCTGAAATACCAACTCTTGTCGACCCTTAAATCCAATTGGTGAAAAGGCGCTAGACGTAATGTATTTGTCTTTGAATAGTCGACCACCGCCTGTCCATTGGTGTTCCATGTGCCAATCTCCGACGAGGAGAGCTCATCATACGGAGTCTCGGGTGCTCCTCCCATATATCTCCACCTGAGACCTACGTCCCATCCCTTGCCAAAACTGCGTGAGAGAACGATGTTGAATATATGGCGATAATCCCAATTCGAGGGAATATAATCTCCTGTGGGTTGCAGGTTGCTGTCAAGTTTGCGAAATTGCGAGTAGAAATATGTGTAGCTTGTGCTAAGGCTAAATCCTGCTAAATCTTGGTTTGTATAGGCAAATTCTAGCCCATAAGCACGTCCTATGCCCACCGATGCCACTGGCTCATCACCTATGGCATAGACATCGCTCGATGCACTGCCTATGGCTGTCGAATCGACAAGTGACATGGGGTAGTTGCTATATCCTTTATAGAATCCCTCGAATGTAAATCTTTGATTGTCGTTTGGGGTAAATTCAAACCCTAGGGTTGCTTGATCCGAACGTATGTATGTTAGCCTATTATAGTTGACTAGTGCACCCTCTGTGTCTCGATACCCCATTGTTGTGTAGGCTGGTTCTTGGTAATATCGACCTATGTTCCCGTTGAGCTTCCATTTTGGGGCAAATCCCCAGCTAAATGCCATTCGTGGCGAGAATTGCTCTATGGGATTCGACATATATTCGTTGTAATTATTCCCATCTACTCTCATCGAGAGGTTTAATCTTAGTTTTTCGCCAAAGAAATTGCGATCTACTCCTGTATAGGCGGCATATCTTGTTAGTGATAGGGCGGTGTTGGTCGAGACGATATAGGTCGAGTAGTCATCTAGGTAGACCATGCTCGATGAGTTGTTGTCGTACCAGCCTCTTTGCACCGAAACGCCGCTATTGAGTGAGTAACCGTTCCCTAGCGATACATTATATGCCACACGTGCTTTTACTTCGTTTTCGTTCGAGATATAATCTAGGCTCTTTTCGTTGGCGTAGTCGTTATCCACCCATTTTTGCAGTGAGTTGTTCAGCCGATTGGTGCTTAGAATAAAGTCTAGTGAGCCGTTCTGGGTGTAGTGGGTAAATACTCCTCCCACCACATAGCTCCATTGGTCGTTCTCGGGTAGGTAATCTAATATCTGTTGTCGTGAGACTGATAGATCGCTCATCCCTGTGTTCAGACGATTTATATCATAAGATCCTAGGGTTAGGATTGTTAGCTTGTTTTTGCTGTCGAACTTGTGGGTGTACTTTATCTGTGCATCTTGATAGGTGGGCAGGAACGGTAGTTTGAGCATCGAAAACAATACCTGAAGATAGCTCATGCGATACGATGCGATCAACGATGACTTCGGCGTGATGGGGGTGTCGATCGTTAGGGCTACATCTGATGCTCCGACCGAAATTTTTGTTTTGAATTTATCGGGGTTTCCCTCTTTCATCTTCAGATCGAGCACCGAGCTTAGTGCATTGCCTCTCGATGCTGGGAATGCCGAGGTGTAGAGGGTTACGCCACTCAAGAAATCGCTGTTTACGACCGAGGCATTTCCTCCGCTTGACCCTTGTGTTTGGAAGTGGTTGAGCACGGGGATCTCTATGCGATCCAGATAGAATTTGTTTTCGTTCGAGCCTCCTCCTCTGACTATTAGGTCGTTTCGATCTATCGACGTGGCGGCTACACCCGGAAGGTTTTGCACTACTTTCGATATATCTCTGTTTCCCCCTGGTGACTTTTCGATTTGTTGGATATTTAGGTTATAGACTCCGATTGGGGGCACTTCGATTCTTCGTCTGCTTCGTCCCACCACTTGTACGCCTTGGGCGGTTGCTGCCTCGAACTGCATTTCGACATCTAGTGTTTGACTTTTTGCCACTGTCACTAGTATTGGGTCGCTTACAATTCGTTCGTATCCCACACATTGGAACGTAACACGCTGATAACCCACCGGAACGTCACGCAGGGTGTATTGCCCTAGTGAGTCGGTCATTGTATAGATCTGTGTCCCAGAGACGATAACTTGGATAAATTCCAAAGGCAAGGAGTTAGCCGAACTGGTTACTTCGCCTTTGATTATTCCTGCCTCTTGTGCTATAAGTTTTGTGGGGGTGAGTAGTATTAGTAGAAGGGCGAGATATAGTGATTTGCGCATATTTTTTCTGAATAAGATTCCGATGGTTCTAGCATTTTATCTTATTCAAATATCATGCCCCTCCCACATATTCTTTGGTGTGAGTTATTTCTGGTAACTCGATGACATAATATTGAAGCTCACGGCTCTTGATTTTATGATCCACAGCTCTTTGTCGCACCCCGTTGTCGACTCATAATCTTTGGCCGAAAAATCTTCGGGTAGTCTGCGTGTCAAGTCTGGATCGTCTACCTCTACTCGTGCAAAGTTATTTTTGCGATAGAAAAGCTCCAACTCTCTCGAGAGTTCCAATGGAAGTTCTTCCATTGCCAAGGTGAAGACTACGGTTGCTGTGCGTTCTTTTTGATCGGATTTGCTCACCACTCCTTTTGGCATCAGAAATAGTGCTGTTCGGAAGGCTTCGTTTATCGTATAGTCTATTGAGTCGATTAGGGCTATATCGGTTACTTTTCCGTTTTTGTTTAGTGAGAGTTGACAGCTAAAGGTTTTCTCTCTTCCCACTTGCACAAAATCGCTCAAAAGACGCATTGTGCCTTTCGATACTTGAACGTGTTCTATTACGTATTGCTCTATTGCGTCACATTCTTGATCGGCGATCATTGTGGCTTGAGCCCATAGGTTGTTGGTCGTTAGTGTTGCCACTAGGGTGATTAACAGTACTTTAATGCCTTTCATGATTTCTTCGTTTTTTTGTTTGGAGTGAGTTTTTCTTTTAGGGGTTTTTGTTTAAAAAAAATGGCGTGGGATATAAGCCGAGTTCTGTACACTTTTTCCGCTGGTTCGTTGATGAACCCAAACCGAAAAAATCATTGTGTGTCTGTCATTTATCTAGGTTGACGATCTCTCGCCAACTCAACAGCAACCTA
The DNA here is from genome assembly GCA_044433565.1 of Rikenellaceae bacterium. Taxonomy (GTDB): domain Bacteria; phylum Bacteroidota; class Bacteroidia; order Bacteroidales; family Rikenellaceae; genus Mucinivorans. Next base: position 6,333 of record JAWXTL010000080.1, read on the forward strand.
CCCTCCAACCCATCGAGCGAGTAGCTCTTCTTGACCCACGGGGCTTTCCCCCGCAGGTCACGGTCGGTATATTTGGTCTTGCAACCCGCAGCAGACGCACCATAGAGGTCACCCCCCGATGGTCGTAGGCTCTTACCCTACGTTCTCACCCTTACCACCT